>CBESZZ010000023.1:0-15348 GCA_965534055.1 uncultured bacterium
CACTTGAGTGGACCCCGGGCGCCGGCCACACTCCACGCCGCATGAAAGTCCTGCTTTGTCGTCCCCGTGGTTTCTGTGCCGGCGTTGAACGCGCCATTGAGACCGTGGAGCGCGCGCTCGAGAAATTCGGAGCGCCTGTCTATGTCCGCCACGAGATCGTCCACAACAAGGTGGTGGTGGAGGATCTCACCGCCAAGGGAGCCGTTTTCGTGGACGAGCTGGTGGCTGTGCCCCAGGGCAAGCACGTCATCTTCTCCGCGCACGGCGTGGGCCCAGACGTCTACAAGGAAGCGGATCGGCTGCAACTGCACTCCGTGGACGCCACCTGCCCCCTCGTCACTAAGGTGCACATCGAATCCCGGCTGTTCGCCGCGAAGGGCTACACGATCCTGCTGATCGGCCACGCGGAGCACGTGGAGGTCGTGGGCGTTGTTGGCGAAGCGCCGGATCGAACGATCGTCGTGGCGTCTCCCGCCGAGGCTGAGCAGGTCGTCGTTCCCGAGGCCGACAAAGTCGCCGTGCTCACCCAGACCACGTTGAGCGTCGACGAGGCCGGGGCGGTCATGACGGTGCTGCGGCGTCGCTTCCCTCATCTGACGACTCCCAAGAAAGAAGACATCTGCTACGCGACGACCAACCGGCAAATGGCGGTCAAAGAGCTTCGCGGTCGCGTCGACCTGTGGCTCGTGATCGGTGACCCGACGAGTTCGAACAGCAACCGACTGCGAGAGATTGGTGCAGAGAGCGGGGTGCCTGCGCATCTCTTGCTCGGTCCCGACGAGGTGAACGTCGATTGGTTGAAGGGCTGCAAGGCGATTGGCGTCACGTCCGGCGCCTCGACTCCAGAAGTGAGTGTCCAGGCTGTCGTCGCCCGCTTGCGCGAATTGGGGGCGGAGTCGGTCGAGGAAATCGACGGCACCTTGGAGACCATCGAGTTCAAGCTGCCACAGCAGGTGCAATGAACTCACGTTCCTGGAGTCCTCATCGCGGCAGTTCGCGCGCCGTCGCCCGATGATCATCGCCCTTTGCCAGATCGATACGACCGTGGGCGACTTCGCGGGCAACTGCGCCAAGATCGCCGACTTCGCCGCCCGTGCGCGTCGCGATGGAGCGCACCTCGCGGTGTTTCCCGAACTCGCTGTTTGTGGCTATCCGCCTGAAGACCTGCTGATGCGCGAGTCTTTCCTGGCGGTGCACGACAAAGCGCTCGAAGACCTGGCCGCACACGTGCCGCCGGATCTCCCGATGTTGATGGGATGCTTAAGCCGCAACGAGGGCGATGGCCGCCCACTGCATAACGCGGTAGCGCTCGTCGACGACGGCATCGCGCGTATCGTGGCGCGGAAGACCCTGCTGCCGACCTACGACGTGTTCGATGAGTCGCGCTACTTCGAAAGCTGGAGCTCGCCGTCCGAGAACATCATCGAGATCTCGGCGCGTGGCGGTGAGATGCAGCGACTCGGTATCGTCATTTGCGAGGACTCGTGGAACGACGCACAGTTCTTCGATCAGCGCCGCTACGCGATCGACCCGGTGGAAGAGCTGGTCAACGTGGGCGTAGACGCCGTGATCAACTTGTCAGCAAGTCCCTGGGCTGCGGGCCGGCAGACGTTCCGGGCTGAGATGCTGCAGGCGGCCGCCAAGCGCCACGGCGTCCCCATGCTGTGCTGCAACCTCGTCGGTGGAGATGTCTCGCTGCAGTTTGACGGGTCGTCGGTCGCGATGAAGGCCACGGGTGCGGCCTTCGCACCGGTCGCGTTTGCCGAGGGGATGTACCTGGTGGATCTGAAAGCGGAATGGACCGAGCAGGTGAAGACCAAGCCGTTGGTCGACATGCACATCGAAGCGGTCACGCAGGGCATTCGCGCGTACTCCACCAAGTTCGGCTTCCCCAAGGCCGTGATCGGCTTGTCCGGAGGCATCGATTCTGCGGTGGTCGCGGCTCTCGCAGTCGATGCGTTGGGGGGCGAGAACGTGCTCGGCGTCGCGATGCCCTCGCATCACAGCAGCGACCACAGCGTGAACGATGCGCGGGAGCTTGCCGACAATCTCGGCATGGAGTTCCGCGAGTTGCCGATTGGCGGTCTGCAGGATGCGTTCGCCAGTGCGCTTGAAGAACCATTCGCAGGCACGAAGAGCGGGCTTGCGGAGGAGAACCTTCAATCCCGCGCACGTGGCGTGCTGCTCATGGCGCTGTCGAACAAGTTCGGTCCGCTGCTACTCACCACCGGCAACAAGAGCGAATGCTCCGTCGGGTATGCCACGTTGTATGGAGACATGTGCGGAGCCATCGCTCCGATTGCGGATCTATGGAAGACAGAGGTCTATGCCGTCGCCCAGCGCATCAACCGCGACGGCGACCGCATCCCCGATTCGACGATGACCAAGCCGCCGTCTGCTGAGCTTCGTCCGGACCAGAAGGATACCGATTCGCTGCCGCCCTACGACGTGCTGGATCCGGTGCTGAAGTGTCTGGTGGAGCAAGAGCTCTCTGTGGAAGCGACCGCAGAGAAGACGGGCATGCCGGAGAGCGAAGTCCGCGAGCTCCTGCGCATGGTCATGCGCAACGAGTTCAAACGGTTCCAGTATCCACCGACGCTGCGTCTCTCCGATCGATCATGGGCTGGCCGGCGGATGCCGGTGGCCCATCGCTTTTACGAATAGCGCCGTTAGCGCCGGATGACGCCGAAGTGTGGGCGCCCAAACCTGAACGTCGACGTGATCGTGACGAACTGAGCGCCGAAGCGGAGGCCGATCAGGTTCGGATCGTTCGGCACGGTGAAGGCCAGCGAGCTGCCGAACGAAGAGGTCAATGACGCTTGGGGATCGAGCCAAAGCTTGCCGCCCATGATCTCGACTGGCGCGGCCGCCGGGGTGCCGAACAGCGTGAAAGCGACCGGAGCGAGTTGCCCCAGATCGATTTGCACGTTGCCGTTCAGCTGCGTGTCCCATTGGTTGACGAACGTCCCGGGCATCTGCGTGACTGAACCGACGTAAGCCGGACCATCTGGCTGCCGACCCCAGAAGACGCCACCGAACATGGCGTCCGCACCTTGGCCACCAAGGATGATCGACTGGCTCACATAGGTTTCCAAAGCCAGGACGCCGGCTCCGCCGTTCCCGCGCAAGTTCGGGCAGGGGCATGAAGTTGGTGGAGCCAAGGGGCTGTCGTCGTGGCCGACGCCGCCGCCTCCGGTCACCGAGCATTCAGTCAAGACGACAACCGATTGGGGGGCTTGGATCCCTGAGACGCCATCGACGAACGAATATGCGTTGGTCGAATCGGTGCGGCTGGCCCGCACTGTCGAACGAGTGAGATGAATGAGCGGCGCGCCACGTGTGACTTCGACGCCCGATGCACCGATCCCATCTCCGGTGAGTTGGGTCCAGACATGGCCCTCAAGCACACAGTCCGTGGCTTCGATCACGGCGAAGTCTGCCACGGAGATTCCTGCGCCGGCGCTCGACCACGAGATCCCGTTGGCCTGTCCGCTTACTCTGACATTGGCCAGCGTGAGTCGTTCTCCGCCAGTGCCCGTGCAGGTGATCCCCGCTGGTTGCTGTGGGCTGCCGTTGAACGGTGATGTAAGCGTTGCGAACGGTTCGGCGACAATCGTCAGCGACTTCGTCACGACGATGTTGCTGTAAGAGCCGCCGCGCACCTCGACGATGCCGCCGGATGGCGCCGCGTTGATGCCCGCCTGCAGGTCGGTATGCGTGCCGCCACCGTTGGGGTCGACGATCACTTGCGCAGTGCCGTTGTTTGAGATCGCAAGCATGCTCAGAGAAAGGCATGCGGGGAGGACTAGTCGAGTCATCGAATTCATCGAATGAGTTGGTTGAGACAGAACAATTAGGTGTGTGAATCAAGGGCGCGGAAGTGGTCCGTAACCGGCTCCCATACGCGTCCTTGCATGACTCCTTTACCAACGCCGGACCGCGTCAAGGCGTGGCGTATTGTACCGTTTCGTTGTGGGTTTCTGTCGTCAAGGTGAGCCGCTTGCGCGAAGCGCCCATGACGACGTCTGCTCCAGGACGTCTATCGTCGGATGACACCGAGGTGTGGTCGGCCGAAGACTAAGCCAGTCGAAGTGATCTCCAGGAACTGCAGGCCGAATCGAACTCCGATCAGGCTCGGATCGTTCGGGATTCTGAAGATCTGGGTGACGCCAAATGAGGTGCTGATTGAAGCCTGGGGATCGAGCCAGAGCTTGCCGCCTGCGATGTCGGTCGGTGCGCTTGCCGGGGTGCCAAACATCAGGAACGCAGTTTTTCCGAAGACCAGTTCCAGGTGAACGCCGCCGTTCACCCGCATGTTCCAGTCAATGGGGAGCGTTCCACGCATCCGCATCGATGGGCCAACGAACGGCGAGCCATCTGGCTGCCGCCCCCAGAAGATGGAGTACAGGTAGACGTTCGCGCCCTGGCCCCCAAGGATGAGGGACTGGGAGTGGTACGTTTCCAAGGCGTTCACGCCGGGTCCGCCGTGGCCACGCAAGTTTGGGCATGGGCACGAGTTTGGCAGCGTTGCGGGGAGGTTGTCTACGGCGAAGCCGCCACCACCGGTCACGGTGCTCTCGGTGAGCACGACGATCGATTGGGGAGCTTGAATTCCGGGGACTCCATCGATGAACGCGCTGCGGTTCGTCGAGAAGGGGTTGCTTGCCTCCACGGTGGAGCGCGTGAGGTGGAGGAGCGGTGCTCCACTTGTGACCTCAACGCCTGGTGCGCCGAGTACGTCCCCGGTGAACTGGCGCCAAACATGGCCTTCGAACAAGCAGTCGGTTGCTTCAACGAGAGCGAAGTCTGCCACGGAGATTCCCGCGCCTGCGCGCGACTGCAAGACTCCATCCGCGAGTCCTAGAACTTGGAAGTTGGAAATGGTGAGTCGCTCTCCGCCAGCGCCCGTGCAGGTGATTCCTGCTGGCTGCTGGATCGCGCCACTAGGCGGCGACGTAATCATGGCGACCAGGAATGCGGTGATCGTTAGCGACTTGGTCACCACGATGTTTCCATAGGAACCGCCGCGCACTTCGACGATGCCGCCGGCAGGCGCCGCGTCAATTCCGGCTTGGAGATCGGAGTGGGTGCCGCCGCCGTTGGGATCGACCAATAATCTGGGCGACACCGCGGGTGGAGAACGCGAGCGCGGCTAGGCAGAAGCACGTAGCAAGTGCCCGCTGGGTGATGGCAGTCATAGAGAGCGTGTGTTGAGACAGAATGAGTGGGGTGTGCGGTCGAAGGATGGCGCAATCATCGCAAGTTCGCGGTTCCCACAGGCCTTCGACCAACGGAGACAACAAGTGGCCAGAGTCTACGCGTGCAATTTGGACCTCATAGTCTGGCGAATGCCTCTTTCCGCGAAGCCTCGGGGCGTCTGATCTCGGCTAGTCCGGGTGCTGCGACCGAAGTTCCCGCCGAAACTAGGTAGCCTTGCTGCGCTTACCCAACTCTCATTTGGGTCCGCCTGTGCCCCCAGGCCGCATTTCTATCCGAGCGAATTCTTGCCATGCGAACCACTCATCTCGCCACGACCGCTTGTCTATCTGTCGTCATGCTTTCTGCGTCTTGGACGCAGTCACGTGCACAAGAGCCTGCGCGAAATTCTGTAGACGTCGCGACAGCCAGCGGAACCACACTCCTGCATCTACGAGCGCGCACCTTCGATCCAAGAGATGCCGCGCCGGCCGGGTTGATCGGAACCCGAAGCCCGCTGCAGATTGTGCAGTTCGACCATCCTCCTGGAGCGAGCGAGCGCGCTTGGTTGTCGACGCACGGTTGCCGTGTCGTGGCGGCGGTTCCCGACCAAGCTTGGGCTGTGCAGGTTGACGATCCAGAAGCGTTCGCGAGCATGCAACGAATCGCGTCGAAGCAAGGCGGTGCCGAGCGACATGGACTGCGCGCTGTCGTTGCGTTCCCGAACACATGGCGCATCGATCCGAATCTGTTGGACGCGGTGGCCGAGAAGAGCCGCGTCGCCGAAGTCGTCCACGTGATGCCGTTTGGGGCCGCAGAGGGATTGGCGGATGCCGCGCATCTAGTGGAGCGCGTCGGTGGGCGCGTCGTCGACTTGCGTGCGGGTGGTGCGTACCTCATCGCCGCGTTGAACGGCACTCAGATCGGAGCGGTCGCTGAGTCTTCGCAGATCGCATGGATCGATCGCCACACCGAGCCGGGGTTCGACGTCGACAATGCACGCATTCAAACGGGTGCCAACCTGTTGGAAATGGTGGCCGGCTACAACGGCGCGGGCGTGACCGGCTACGTCTACGAAGGCGTGGCCGCGCACCCGGACCTGCCGCGGCGCATCGGCTTGTTCGATGCCGGAGCAGACATGCATGGGCACTGCACGTTCGGCATTCTGTTTGGCACCGGGCAGGGGATGGCTTCTGCGCGTGGCCTGTTGCCCGCTGGAACGGGGGTCTACACCCGCTTTCAGGGGGTGAGCGGCAGCCGGTTGATGCACACGGACTTCGGGATGCGGAACCACGACGTGGTGTTTCAAACCGCCAGCTGGGGAAACGCGCGGACCACGCAGTACACGTCGGTGTCTGCGGACATGGATCACATGATCTGGACACTCGACCTACCGGTGACCCAAGCGCACGGCAATTCGCTCAACGAAGCGCGGCCCCAGAGCTGGGCCAAGAACGTCATTTCCGTCGGCGGGGTGTTTCACAACAACAACGCGGACCCGTCGGATGATGTGTGGGCCATCGGAGCAGGCACCGGACCCGCGTCGGACGGTCGGATCAAGCCGGATTTGGTTGCCTACTACGACAGTGTCCTGTGCACGGACCTCGTGGGTGCGGCGGGATACACGCCAGGAAACTACAACCCCAACTTCGGCGGGACTTCGGCCGCAACACCCATCGTTGCCGGCGTCTTGGGATTGACCATCGAGATGTTCGCCGATGGCGTGTTCGGCAACGACCTTCCGGTTCCTGGCGGAACGGTCTTTCAAAACCGCGGACACGCGTCGACGTCGCGCGCTCTGCTCGTGCATGGTGCGCGCAGCTACCCGATCCCCGTTCCTCCATCGACGCAGCCGCCGCGCTTTGAGCAGGGCTGGGGCTTCCCATCGGTGGAGGATCTCTGGACGCGACGCCAGTCCATGCTCGTGATCGATGAAGACGTGGTGCTCAGCCAGGGCGACGTGCATTCGTGGCTCGTGAACGTCCCCGCTGGGTCACCGCAGCTGCGGTTGACGATGGTCTACACCGATCCGCCCGCGATGCCGTCGCTTACCGTCCATCGCGTGAACGACCTGGACCTCTCCCTGCGTCAATTGAGCACGGGACAGGTCTTGCACGGCAACGTTGGGTTGCAGCTTGGGAATGTCAGCACTCCCGGCGGGCAGCCGGACGGCCTCAACACCACCGAGAACATCTTTATCGATGCGCCGCCGCCCGGGCTCTACGAGGCTCGCGTCGCAGCACCCTTGGTGAGCACAGACGCGCACCTCGAGACCACAGCGGTTGACGCGGACTTCGCGCTCGTGGTCACCGGCATCGATGGTTACCGCACGCAGCCCGGAATGGTGCTAGCCGTGGCGACCTCGCCCGGCACCGTCACGTTTCTACCCACCGGCGTGCCCGCGTCGGGTTGGAGCGAAGGGTTCACATTGCTGTCGTTCTCGACCGCCGGCTCGACCGGCCTTGGTCGGTTCTTTGGGCTCGAAGCGGATGGCCTCACGGAGTTCGGTGTTGGTCAGGCGGTGCAGGCCGGCAACCTGCTGCACTTCTCCAACACGCCGAACGTTTATCCGTTCGCACCGCTCACGCTGCCCAACGGCGTGGCTGCGACGTTGCGGGGTGCGACGCTGGACACGTCGTTGATCCTGACGCAGCAGGGTGCCGTGACGCAGGTTTCGCCAGTCACGCGCTTCCTCGTTCAGTAACCCGCACGAAGGCTGGACTGGCGAGCCAGCTGCGTCAGTCCAGCAGCTTCAGCGCGTGTCGGCAGCGGACCTTTACTGAAGCGGACTCAGCTTCCAATGCGCGTCGCAGCTTGCCGCGGATGCTCGCCACGCGGGACGGGTCGAGCTTGCCAAGAAGTCCGTAGGTGTTGAACAGCCAGGCCCGCACGAACTTGTGCTCCGAGCTTTCGAGTCGCTTCAGGAGCTTCGCCAACGCCGGAGCCGAGTCTGCTCCAAGTGACACATGCGGCAAGCACTGCAGCAGGTGCAACTGCGCGTCGTTGGCTTCGACCGCATCCAGGCAAACGATGAGCGCTTTGCCGAGGTTTTCGTCCGCAAGCACGTCGGTGAACGCTGCGTCGGCGTTGCGTTGTGTGGCGGCTTCAACGACGTGCTTGAGTGCCCACGTTGCCGCAACCTCCATTCGGTCCGCGGCGGCCGGCGAGCGCTGCCGGGACTCGGCAGCCTCGCTCAAGACGTCGAGCAGGATCCAGAGCGTTGCACCGCACTGGGGAAGACTGTCGGCGAGGGGTTCCAGGTCGGCGACCTTGCGGCCGTCCCACGCTTCAAACTCCTGAGTGATGCCGAGAGGGTCGTCCAATGTCCTAGCCCGAACTACGGGCTGTTCAGTCCTCGCCGTCTTTCTTCTTGGTGCCACCGAAGCCTGGGAGACCGCCGAGCCCGGGGATCTGCTTCAGGATGTCCTTGGCTTCCTTGGGCACGACCTTGTCGAGACCGTTCTTGATGGCGTCGCCCGCGGCGTTCTCCAGAGCGTTGAGCCCGGCCTGCTTGAGCGCTGACGTCAGGTCTGGCAAGGCCAGCTGCGGGGCGAGCAATGTGCCGCCCAGTTTTGGGCCGAGCATGTCGTCGCCGAGTGATGCGATGAGTCGCTCGCCGTCGCGATGGCCCTTGAAGAGATCGCGAAGATCCATCGTCCAATCGAGGGAACCGTCCAGTCCCGTGGATCCAGACAGATTGATGTCGGCGCCCTTGCTCGAGAGCTTCATTAGGTTCGACGAGACGGATCCCTCGCTGATCGAGAACGCAGTCGCCAGGCTTTCGAACGACAGGCCTTTGCTTTGCCCGCCGGCGTTCGCACTCGACGCCATGCCTTGTGGGTTCGCGAACGATGCGACGTTGAGCAGTTGGCCAAACGCAGCTGCGGGAACCAGCGTGCCGTCTTCCAGGCCCACGTTGCCCTTGCCCGTCCATTGATTGAGCCAGGGCAGGATGTCCTGGCCGCCGGGCATCGCGGGCCCGTCTAGCTGGACGTCGAAGTTGATGAGGGACGAGAACTCCGTGCCGATGGATTCGTCGAAACCCGCGAGCAGCGGAATGGCGTACTTCAGCACGTCCGCCGCAGCGCCGTTGACCTTGCCGCCGTCCCACTTCATCCCGAGCGATACCGGCACCGTGTCCATGTTCGCGAGGTTCGCGGAGATGTTGAGACCGAAGGGTCCCTGGTTGAGGGTCGCGCCCTCCGCGGTGTTGAGGGAGAACTTGCCTTCGCCCATTTCGATCTTGGAGTTCAGACCTGCGAGTTCGAAGCCCGCGTAGCCGATCTTGTCGAGCACGACGTCAGCTTGGCTGGCGATCGAGGTCATCAGCGCGTCCATGTCGAACCCGGCTTCGGCGTCGATTGGTAGCGCGAGCGTGCCTTCCACTCGGCCCTGCGCACCGGCCAGGTCGGCGGGGATGGGGCCGCCAAACGCGATGACCTTGCCAAGGTCGACCGTGTAGCTCGCACCGATGCCTGGCTTGCCGGCCAGCATTGCGGTCAGGGACTCGCCGCCCAGTCCGGTCATTGTAGCGAAGCCGAGGTCCACCCTCAGGCCGCTCGCGTCCATGGTTGGCAACCCTTTGCCTTCGGGCATCTTCACGTTGAGGCCTGGCTGAATGGTCCAGCGTGGGGCCTGGATGTTCATGCCCTGGAACAGCTCGCCACTGAAGTGTGGTCCTTCGACGACGAGTTCCCCGGTCATCTGCACCTGTTTGGCGCCTTGCACATCGGCGTCAATGGTTCCGTTGATGACGCCCGCGAACGCGGAGATCGCGCTGGGTCCTCCCACGAAGCTCGCAACCAATGGCCGATACTTCGACAGGTCCAGAGACTTGGCAACTAGATGAACCTTGGCTGGGCGCTCCATCGAAGCGTCGACGTCCGCGGTCAGATCGATCATGCCTGGCGAGTTGCCGCCGGACAGGTCCGCAAGCACGGCATTCAGGACGAGCTTCAGATCCAAGGTGTCGAATTCTTTGTCGATTTGGACGTCGAGATCTTCGATGCGCTCGGCGACGGTGCCGTTCTGGCTCAGCGTGATGACTGCGTCTTCCACGTTGAAATCGAGGCGGACCCGATCGAGTTGGTCGATGCTGCTCTCGGAGGATTCGTCCTCGGGTGCCGGCTCGTCCGGTTCGGGACTGTCCTTGGTCTTGCCCTTGGAGAGGTTGGCCATCAGCGCCTGCACGTTCGTCTGGCCGTCGGCCAGCTGGTCGAGGTGCAGGTTCATGCCCTTCACGTTGCCGGTGACATCGACTTTGCCGCGGAACAGGTTCCAGAAACCCACATCAGCATCCGCAACCGCCAGTGCCAGTAGCGCATGGTCCTGGGGGAAGCCTTCCGGGTTCTGGACCTTGAGCCCCCCGAGGTCGAAGCCTGAGAACCACGAGAACGAGTAGTCATCGATGGTCACCGGCACGCCAAGCTGCTCGGACGCCATCCCTTCGACTTTGGTCTTCATCCAGCCCATGGACAGGATCCAGGGGGAAATCAGCACGAGGAGGAAGATCACCACCAGCAGGATCAGCAGCCATTTGAAGATCCGGCCCAGCAGGGAGCGTTGCTTCTTGGGCTTCGGTGCGGTGGATAGGTCGGTGTCAGGATTCATGTGGGAGGCCATGGTGCCGAAAGGATAGGGAGGAACGAAGCCTCATGAGCCCCGTGTCTTTCTGGGGTGGGGTAGCTCCACAGCGAAGTCTGATGAACCAAGGTTTCTCCACAGTCCAAATCAGGTGGTCCCGATGACCCATGCCAGCGTCCTGGAACGGCTGGATTTGGTGATGGCCAGCCGCATGGTGGAGGCCCACCAGCCTGGCGAGGATCCCGCAGCGCATGCCGTGCGCTTCCAGGATCGGATCTACACATCAGAGGCGGACGACGCCGGATGGATCAGCGCTCTCCTGCAGATTCGCGGCCTGGTCGTGACTGAGCATGATGTGCGTGAGGTCCTGGCCGGGCGCTCTTCCCGGTTCGAGTCCAACCAACAGGAACTCAGGCTCATCCGCGGCATGGTTGACGTGTTGGGCATTCTCCGAGACCGCGGTGCGCGGGGCCTGTGCCCAGACGGCTGGTTCATGGCGGAGATGTTCAAGACCCTGACCCGCGGTATTCCCCGGTTCAAGGGCAACGTGCTGCGACGGGACGAGCCTTGGGATGGTCTGCTGCACGTGCAGTATCCGCACCCAACACAGCTGCAAACCATGCTCGACACGTTCGACGCGGCACATCACTACAGAGATGTCGCGATGCGCTTCGAGAGCCTGCATCCGGTGCGGCAGAGCACACGCGTGCTGTGGAAGTTCGCGCGGTTGGCGCCCTTTCCCGATTTCAACACGATCATGGCCTATGTGGCGATGAACGCGTATTTGCTCGCGCACGGGTATCCGATCGTGGTGCCTGATCCAAAAGACCGCGAGCTCTTGCAGCGCGTCGTGGCGGGAGCGCCACCGTTGCGAGTCGCCGCGTTCGAGCGAAGGCTGCTAAACCGCGTCGAGCAGGTCTGGAAATAGGGCTGACTGCATCCGGTCTTGCGAAGACCGTGCTTGTGCATTGAGGCCCTGACCGCTGCCTCGATTCGTAAAGGGTTGCGTCGCCACCGCCTCGAATTGCCGCGGAAGCGGCGAGTGTCTGCAGGGCTCTCCACGCGTGGGTTCGATGCTTCATCCTATGAGTGGTGCGAGTTCGGCAAGTGCAGGTCTCGGTTCCCCTGCGACCTGAGGTTTCGATGTGCTCATGGCCGGCGTCGCCGTGGGCGCCTGTCCGTTCGCTCGTTCCAGGGGCCCCGCAGCCCCCGCTGCGCCTGGAAGGATTGCGAGCGATCGTGAGGTCGTGGCGGTCTTTGGGGCTCCGTGCCCGTGCATTGGAGCACCCGGCTGCCGTATTCTTTGTTGCCGAGTTTATTGCCACTGTGTCAATGACTTCGGCGGATTTGACGGACGGCTTTAAGAACATCATTTCAAAGATCCGATGACGTCATTGATTTAAAGAGCGCAGAGTTGGCAATGAAGGTGGAAGCCTTCGAGGGCGGAATTGTGTCCTCCACCCATCGATGGGCTTCCGACGGCTCGCAAGACCCGTAGTGATTCGTGTGCTGGCGCCTAGTTCGCCGGCAACAGCGTTTGCACGGCACCCAGTGGGCACTGCGTGCCGTCCATCAGCTCGACACCGTGGAAGCCGATCGACTTGGCGACTCCACGGTGGGTCGCACCTCCGGTCGTCAGTGCTACCTCAACTCCTTCCAGGCCCAGCCTCTCGCGAAACAGCTGCTCCCACGGTTGGAGCTTGTCGCGCGCTAAGTCTCCCACGAGGTGGTCCAGAGCCAAGGCGAGCTCACATAGCAGCGCGTTGCGATCCACATCGGTCCCTGTCAGCAACTTGAGCGACGTGGCAGTCTCCGCGAGGTCGCCGTCGAACGCGGTGCACTGGACGTTGATGCCGGTTCCCACCAGGAAGGTCTCGGGCTTAGTCCCAAGCGCATCGATCAGGATGCCAGCCAGCTTGCGGTCTTGGACGTAGACGTCGTTGGGCCACTTCATGCGCAGGCCGCGGGTCACGTGGGGTTCCACGGCCATTGCGACGGCAATCGGGATCGTCGCGGCGAGTACAACCGGATTGGCCAGCGACAGGGCGGGCAGCACCCAGGTGGCGGCGAGATCCAAGCCCGGTGCGTCGGTCCACACCCTGCCCTGCCGGCCGCGGCCATGCTCTTGATGGTCCGTGTGGAAGATGGCGCCCAGGTTTGGGTCGCGGTTGGATCCTGTCCCGTTGAGCCACGCCCGCGCGAGGTCTTGGGTGGACCCGCAGCGTTCGGACCAGCTGTAGGTCCGAAAGCATGTGGACTGCTTGAGGCGATCGCGCAGCGCGTCGTGGTTCATTGGGGATCGAAGAGGCGTTTGTCGGGGTCGATGCACGCAAAGCGCGGCAGCGTCGGATGTTTTTGCAGCGTTCGGCCCCGTGATCCGCGTGCGGACGTCGCGGAATTCGTCGGCCTGCAGCCCGCTGATCATCAGGACAGGGTCCAAAAACTCTGCACTGGCCAAAAGGTCTACAGGGGAAATGGCCGAAGGGGGAATTGGTTCGAGAACCAGCCCATCCCATGGAGCCCCCCGCGCCGGTCCGGCGCGCTTCATGGACCACGGTCGACTCGAACGAGCCTGCCTAACGATTCGGTCTCCCCATGAAGAACCTTAGCTTTCCCGGCCTTCCCCACATCCTGGTCGTCGACGCCGAAGAGGCCGTCCGAAACAGTCTGTCCGCGCTGCTGAAAGGCGAAGGCCTTGCCGTCGACACGTGCGCAACGATGGCCCACGCAACGCAGGCGATGAGCGAGCGTTGCTACGATCTCATCTTCGTTGACCAAGCGCTGCAAGCGGCAGACGACGTCTCGAGTGTGGTCACTTTGCGCGGTGGTGAGCAGCCCGCCGACGTTGTGGTGATGACCGGCTATGGCCAGGCACCGAGCATCGTCGAGAACATGCGCAAGGGCGCGACCGACGTGGTTGAAAAGCCGTTCAGCAACGATCGGGTGCTGGCGGTGGTGCGCCGGTGCCTCGAATCACGGCAGCTCCAGAACCGTCTGGAATGGCAACAGCAACGCCTGCAGTCGTTGACGGCAACCGAGTTGATCGGGCTGTCCCCGGCGACTCGCGAAGTGCAGCAACGCATCGATCAGATTGCCCAGGCTCCGGACACCACGGTGTTGGTCCAAGGGCCAAACGGTGTGGGCAAGGAACTCGTCGCCCGCAGCATTCACGAACGCAGTGGACGCCGCCATGGTCCCTTCATCGTCGCCAACTGTGCGTTGCTGTCGGAGAGCCAGCTCGAAGTCGAGCTGTTTGGCTGCGAAGCGGGTGTCTTCCAGGGCCGGGCGAAAGACGGCAAGGCCGGCCTGTTCGAGCAGGCAGCCGGTGGCACGTTGTTCTTGGATGAGATTGCCGAGATCGACACGTCGATGCAGGCGAAGCTCGTCAAGGTGCTGCAGGAGCGCACGTTCTACAAGGTGGGTGGTGCCCGCGAAGTCCATGCGGACGTGCGGATCATCGCGAGCACTCGTCGCGATCTGCGCAAAGCGGTCGAGGCTGGCACGTTCCGCCAGGAGTTGTTCTACCGCCTCCACGGCATGTCCCTGGTGGTGCCGCCGCTTAGCGAGCGCACTGCGGACATCCCGCTGCTCGCCCATTACTTCCTCGATCAGATCGCGCGTCAAACCGGCAAGCCGCTCAGTGGCTTCTCCGAGGACGCGATGGAGATCCTCACCGAGCACTCGTGGCCAGGCAACGTTCGCGAGTTGCGCAACACGATTGAGCACGCGGCGATCTTCTGTCGCGCGGGAACCATCGAAGAGCGCAACCTGCCGACGTTCACCGGCGGTGTGCACGATGGCAGCGATGCCATCGAGCGCAACGTGATCGTGCTCGACGCGAAGGATCGCTCAATTCGCGCGCTGGAAGGTCAGCTGGTTGCCCGCGTTCTTGAGGAAGCTCAGTGGAACATCAGTCGCGCCGCCAGCTTGCTCGGGATCAACCGGACGACGCTCTACAACAAGATCAAGGTCTACGGCTTGGGCAAGCGCCCCGCCGGCGAGTCGAAGATCGGGGCCTAGTTGCCTCGCGCATCGGGCGCCCGTGCGCTGCCTCGGGCGGGCGTCCCGATTCGCGATCCCGGCTGAGTCCGCGAATCGAAGCATTTACGGCCGGTGACGCTTTGGAATGGTCGATGAGGGAAGGGGGTTTTTGGGCTTGTGGTCCGCCCTCGTTGAAGGCCCTGCGCACCATGCTGCGACCCAGTGGATGTTGAACTGTGAGTGAAGCACCGCGAGACGACCTGAACCTGCCGACGCGCTCCGACGCGCCTGCCCAGCAGCAGTCGCTTGGCGATCGCGCTGCGGATGCCGCAACGCGCGAGCAGGCGCTGGTTGATTTGATGGCGGCCGACCCTGGCAGGGTCAATGCGGATACGGGCCGCGAGGTCACGCAAGAGCAACCAGCGACACCGGATGTCGTGCCAGAGCTCGCGGTTGTTGACGACTCGCATACGGAGCAGCTTCGTCGTCACGAACGCCGCGCCGCGGTCTTGGTTGGCGGTGCGTTGGGAATGCTGGTTTCGATGTTCTGCGTCATGCTGCTGCCATTGCCCACGGTTTCGGGCGATG
>CBESZZ010000024.1:0-15175 GCA_965534055.1 uncultured bacterium
CGCGCGAGCAGAGTCTTTGCTGTGCCGGGCACGCCTTCGAGCAAGACGTGCCCCGCGGCCAGCCAAGCCACCATCATGCGTTCGACGTTGGCTTCTTGGCCCATCACGACGCGCGCGGCGCGCTCCTGCGCAAGGTTGGCGATCGAGGCGATTTCGGAGATGTCCATTTCAGGCGGTGTGCTGCGAGGAGTGGGATGACGAGTGCGCCGTCGAAAGTTCTTCGATGAGAGCGTGAACCTGGGCGGCCAAGGTGCGCGCTGCTGTCTTCTGCCGCGGGCTGTCGTGGATGGTTGCGAGCGTCTCGGCCAATTCGCGACCAGCCCGCAGGTGGTGATTGCGAGCCAAGAACCACACGCGCAGTTCGCGATTGCTCATGGTCTTTGATGCGCCGTCGGCGAGCGCCGCACGTCGAACCTGTTGACGGGCGTAGCGCCGAAGTGAGGGCATGGCATCTCGACGGGTGGCGAGAAGGGCCGCGACGTTGTCGAGCAGGTAGGCCTTGCCGGGGGCGATCACGGTGGGGGGCGGCTCTACCGGCCCGAATCGGCCGTGCGCCATCCACAGGGCAACTGCGAGCATGAGCAGCAGATGCACAGGCACCAACACGAGGGGGAACGAGCCCATGGCCGCTAGGAAGCTTGGTTCCACGGTGTGTCCGTGCAGCGTTTCGTCGAACGCTACCGAGCGGTCGCCGCTGATCAGGTCGAACAACGCAAGCGCAAGGGGGGCGTTCTGCGCGAGGCCGTGATTGGCAAGCACGTCGGGGTCGCTGAGGATCGTCACGTGGCCCACGCGAGCGACTAGCGTTCCTGCTTCACACGTCAGCAATGGTTCGAAACCGCCGGGCGCCAAGAGCTGCACGTTTGCGGTGGCAAAAGCCGGGAGTGGCAGACCGACCGGAGAGGACCAGCCGGATGTTGGGTTGCTCACGATCTGCCGCACGAGCGCAGGAGTCACGTCTGCGGCCACTGTGTCGAGCACACGCTGCGCGTCCCGTTGGCGGTCGATCTGCGTGTCGCGCAGCCATGGCTCGTTGGGGACGACGTTTTTGGGTGAGCGCTTGGGAAGGACGACGAGGGCTTGTTCAGCCTGTTGGATCAAGTTGTAGAGCCGGTCTTCGCTTTCGGAACCTAGTACAGACGGTTCCGCGAACACCTGCAGCCCCGCTGCAGAGAGAGTGAAGCTCGACGACCGCCGCTGCGCGACATGCCAGCCCTCGCTGCGAAGCAGATGAATCAGGCCGCGATGCCCAAGCGCCGAACGGCTGTAGCCATCGGCCTGCACGCTGAGTGGTTCGATCCGGTCCTGCGGCATCAAGAGCAGCGCGAAAGCAGCCAGCAACGACACCAACCCAGCCGCGGCCGTCCATCGGCTTCCTGCCCACGAAGTGGCAGCTCTGGTCTTGCTGGTGGGGCGCGAGCTGCGTTCTGCGGGCGCAGCACTCACGTTGCGTGAGCCCGCTGCCAGGCCTGGTAGTGCTTGCGACCTTCTTCAAACGTCCGCACATCGACCTGGGATTTGCCGAATCGACTGCCCTCCACCGCATGGACGAGCGCGGTGAGTGCGCGCCTTGCATCGGTGCGATCAGGAACAAGTCGGATCGCCTCACGTGCTGTGTCTGACAGTTCGAGCCGCTGCCAGCGTTCGGTCTGCCCAGAGTCTTGGTTCGACAGTTTCCGTAAAGCGTGGAGCAGCATCCCGTGGAGGGCACCGCGGAAGTCACCCGCTGCGGCGAGAGCCTCGAAGTCGGGCAATGGTTCCAGCGGAACGAACGCTGCTCCTTGCCGGCGTGTGACACGCACGACTTGGTCCACTTCGCGTGGTTGGCTACCGGAGAACCGACCCGACCAACCCCGGACTGCGAACACCAGGATGGCCAGACTCGCGAGCACGATGAAGATCCAGAATGCAGTGAGGCCGAGGGGTAGGCCCGCCCCGCCAAACAAGGAGAAGTCCTGACTCGAGTCGCTGAGCTCCTCCGCGGCTGCGTTCCGGGCGCCGGGGAGCGTGGTTTGGCATTCCTGATTCGCGAGGATTTCCGCGGCCTTGCGGTTGAGCGGGTCCATCGAAGGTTCTTGGCTTCGACCCGAGCTCATGCAGAGGCAGAGCAGCAGTAATCCCCGAAACAATTGAAGCCATGGCATGCGAGCGGCAGAGGCTAACCCGCCGCGAAGTCACGTGCCAACCGCCTTGCGGGCGGGGCCCCACGGACATCAAACGCGTCACTCTGTTCGCTGCTATGGTGCGCGCGATGACTTTGGAGAGCAGGGCGAATAGGCGCGATTCAAGGGCTCGTATCCCCATGCGGTTCAGCGGCAATCAACTCCTCTGGAAGTCGTTCGCCATCTTCTTTTGCAACACGCTGATGTATTCGTTGGTTTCGGCTTTGGTGCTCTCGCCATGGATCGCGACCGAACTTTGGCTCTTCAGCGGGGCCCACGATGATCGCACCCAGGTCCAAGCCGAGGTTCTCGGAATGTTGTACTGCTTTACGTCTCCACTCGTGACTTGCGGGCTGCTGTGCGAAGGGGTGGTTGGTCAGTTGCGTGGCCAACCCGTCAGCACTTGGGCCAGCGTGACGCGCGGATTGCGACGGTTTGGTCTGCTGTTTGGAACCGCGGTTGCGTGTGCGCTGCGGACTCTGACTTGGTCGCTGTTCCTCATCGTTCCTGGCTTTGTGCAGGTCGCGAAGCTGTTTGTCGCGGTGCCCGTTGCAGTCATGGAGGGGCACGGAAGCTCCGTTGCAATGCGCCGCAGCGACCGACTGACTGACGGTTCTCGTTGGATACTCTTCGGCTCTTGGTTTCTGGTGCGGTTTGCGTTCTCAATTCTTCTTGTAGCAGCGCTCCTTCATTTTGAACTTGTCTGGGAAGGGTCTTCAGGCTTTTGGTTCATGCTCATTTTCGAAGTCATGATTCAAGGGTTGGGCGCCACCTTGATGGCCGTTGCCTATTTCATGTTCCGCCGCGAAAAAGACGGCGGCGACGCCACCGATATTGCGAGCGTGTTCGACCGCTCCTGACCCTTTTCGAAGCCCTAATCCATGACTACAACTTCCTCGCCTAGAATGCGCCAACGCCCGTTCACGCTCTCCGTCGGCCCGCTGGTGTCCACGTCGCTCAGTGTGTTCTTCCGCAATCTCATTCCATTCTTGCTGATGGCTACCGTGCTGCTTGCGCCGTGGGCGGCGGCACGGCTCATGGTTGAAATCCCTGCGGTCGACGCGGCTCCCGATGTCCAACTGAAGTACATTGGCATCTCTCTCGGCGTACTTTTTCTGCAGATGCTCTCAACCTACTTGTTGATGGGTGCTGTCAGCTTCGGGGTTGTGATGCAGCTTCGCGGGCAACCCGCCGGTATCGCGGATTGCCTTCAGGAAGGCTTCAAGGCGGCCTTCCGGGTAGTCGGAACGGGGTTAATCTGCATCGCGCGTATTCTTATTGGCACGCTGCTTTTCATCATCCCGGGGATTATCGAGTTCACGAGGTTGTTCGTCGCGGTGCCGATTGCCGTGATCGAAGGGCATTCTGGCAACACCGCGGCACGACGTAGCGTGCAGCTTACCGATGGCAGTCGGTGGCAGATCTTCGGCGCTTACTTGGTGACGGTGCTCATCGGGACCCTCGTGGTCGTGGCCTCCCTGGGCTTCATGACAGGTGCTCTTGCCGGAGCGATTGATGCGGATCGACCATGGTTGGAGATCGGTGTGGGCATCCCGATGCAGACATTTGCTGCTGTGATGGTTGGCGTTGCCTACTTCCAGCTCCGTAAAGGCAAAGAGAACGTCGACGCGGAAGATGTCGCGCGTGTGTTCGACTAGGCGGTTCGCCGCAAGGTGTCGCAGCGCGCCGCTGTCCTACTGGCGATGGTCTTCGCGCACCGCAGCGAGGACCGCGGCCGGTGTCTCGAGCGCGAGCATGTGGCCCGAATCTTCGACTGGGCGCTTGGCCAGGTTGGGGCATGTCGCGTGCAGGAATTCCACGATCTGATGGATGTCGTCCACGTCGTGGCGCCCGACCAGAATGCTGCCGGGCGTCTTGAGTGGGGCGCCTTGCAGCGTCGCATGCGCTGACGTCCGAGCGTCGGAGACTTCGCTCTGGGTTCGAATCCAGAGCCCTGCATTTTCCTCAGCGAGTCGGCTGAGCAGCGGTGCGAGTTCGGGGTCGCGCATCGCTGGCGCCATGTAGTCGTGCTCGAGCCAGAGTCGTGCAGCCTGCTTCGCGTCACGAGCTGCGACCGCCGCGCCGATGGCGGCGAAGCTTGCGTCATGCGCTTCGCTCCACGGCCAGCCGCCTAGACCCGGTGCCAGCAGTGTCAGCGCCGCGACGCGGGCAGGTTCTGCGCGAGCGAGATCCACCGCGATGCGCCCACCCAGCGAGCACCCAACCACGTGGACCCGGGTCCAACCCAGATGGTCGAGCAGGGCCACGAGGTCTTGATCGTGGCGGTAGGGCTCTCCGGTCGGCGCGGAGAGGCCGAAGCCGCGGGGGTCGTAGCGGACGACTTCGAACTCCTGGGCCAGGTCGCCAAACACGCGATCCCATTGGGCCATGCCCAGCTGCCCTCCGGACACCAGAACGATCGGGACTTTGGCCGATTCCGAGGGGTCGCTCGTGGGCACGGGGGTGGCGCGTTCGTAGCAGAGCCAGCCGCCGGGGGTGGGTGCAGTCGCGGCTTCGCGATGCGGGCTAGACGCACAGGCGCCCAGGAGAACAGCCAAGGCCATGGTGGGGACGTGTCGCACGCTGCCCACCATACCGCGACGCTGCAGCATAACTCCGGAGTCACTGTGGTGGCGGACGCCGTGGGCCGCGGTTTAGCATCCGCGCATGGAACCGCCCCCGAAGGTGCTCGCGCCGCTCTCTGTGAACGGTGAGACCCGTGAAGTCGCGTTCGCGCCGCACAAGACAATGCTCGAAGTGCTGCGCGAAGACATGCAGTTGACCGGCACCAAGCACGGTTGCGAGCTCGGCGAGTGTGGAACCTGCACCGTCCTCGTCGATGGACTGCCGGTCTTGTCCTGCCTGGTGCTGGGCGTCGACTGCGTCGGCAAGGATGTGCAGACGGTGGAGGGGATGGCAGACGGCGCCACGCTGCATCCGCTGCAGGAAACCTTCTCCGAGCTGGGCGCGGCCCAATGCGGCTACTGCACTCCGGGCTTCCTGCTTACTGCGGAAGCCCTGCTGGAGAAAAACGCCGCACCGAGTCGCGACGAGATCAAAGAAGCGCTGGCCGGCAACCTGTGTCGATGCACCGGCTACCTGAAGATCTTCGAAGCCGTGGAACTTGCTGCTGCGCGCATGCGCGGTGAAACCGCCGAACCGCGTCCGGAGACCATTTATGGGCACTGACAAGCGCAATACGCCGGGCCAGACGCCTGCCGACAAGTATCAGGATCACGCGTATGGCGTGGAGGGGCCGGAAGGGCATCCGTGGCACTTCGACGCCAAGGACAAGGAATTGCGCGTCGTGGGCAAGCCCCAGCGCAAGGTCGACGCGCGGGGCAAGGTTGTGGGGCAGACGTTGTTTGCCGACGACCTGTTCTTGCCGCGCATGGTGTTCATGAAGCTGCTCCGTTCGACGGAAGCCCACGCCAAGATCGTGAGCATCGACACGTCGAAAGCCGAAGCGCTGCCCGGCGTCGTCGGCGTGTTGACCGGCGAGTGCATGCCCGAGCCGTTTGGAATCCTGCCGGTGAGCCAAGACGAGCACACGCTGTGCATCGACAAGGTTCGGTTCGTCGGCGATCCGGTGGCGGCTGTCGCAGCGCTCGACGAGGAAACCGCGTGGAACGCGTGCCGTCTCATCGACGTGCGTTACGAGAAGCTCGACACGGTGGGCGGCATCTTCGAGGCGAACGAGCTCGATGCAGAAGATACCAGCGAACAGCGCGTGCACGCCTACGGCATGGGCGGCAACCGCCATCGCCTCGAGAACCTGGAGTTCGGCGATCTCGACGGCGGCTTTGCGGCGTCGGACTACGTTCGCGAGGACACGTTCTTCTTCGAAGGCAACACGCACTTGCCGATGGAGCAGCACGCCTCGGTCGCGCACTACACGCCCGATGGCAAGCTGACGGTATGGAGCAGCACGCAAACGCCGCACTACCTGCATCGCGCGCTGGCGAAGGTCCTGCCGCTCAAGGCCAGCTGCATTCGCGTGATTGCTTGCCCAAACGGCGGGGGGTTCGGCGGCAAGTCCGATCCGTTCAACCACGAGATCGCGGCGGGCAAGATGGCGATGATCACGGGCCGGCCGGTGAAGATTGCGCTTAACCGCGAAGAGGTCTTCTACTGCCACCGGGGCCGCCACCCGACGCTGATGCGCTCGAAGATCGGTGTCACCAAGGATGGCCGGATCAAGGCGCTCGACTTCCAAAGCTTCCTCGATGGCGGTGCTTACGGCAGCTACGGCACGGCGAGCACGTTCTACACGGGTGCTCTGCAAACCGTGACCTACGCCGTGGAGAACTACCACTTCCGCGGTGCACGCTTCTTCACGAACAAGGCTCCTTGCGGACCAAAGCGTGGGCACGGCACGGTGCAGCCACGCTTCGCTCTTGAAGCGCAGCTCGACAAGGTCGCCTGCGATCTCAAGCTCGACCCTGCGCAGATGCGGCTCGATCATCTGACCGAAGAATACACGCTCACTGCGAACTTCTTGCGCGTCGGTTCCACCGCGCTTGCGCAGTGCATCAAGAAGGTTGTCGAAGGTTCCGGCTGGAACGATCGGCGCGGCAAGCTGCCTCGCGGCAAAGGCTTGGGCATCGCGTGTTCGAGCTATCTCTCGGGCGCAGGACTACCCATCTACTGGAACGGTCTGCCTCACTCCGGAGTGCAGTTGAAGGTCGACCGTTCGGGGTTGGTCACCGTGTTCTGCGGCAGTACCGACATCGGTCAGGGTTCGGACTCAGTCCTCGCGCTGATGGTTGCGGAGGTCTTGGGCCTCGATCCAATCAAGGATCTTAAGATCGTCACGCAGGACACGGACCTGACGCCGATCGACCTGGGTAGCTACAGCAGCCGCGTCACCGTGATGAGCGGCAACGCCGCGATTCAAGCCGCCGAACGCGTGCGCGAGATCATCGCGGAGCACGTCGGCAAGAAGCTTGAGATCCCCAAAGACCGGATCACGTTCGCGGAAGGGCGCGTGTTCGACGCAACTGCACCAGATCGCGGCACGAGCTGGGTGCAAGCCATCGACATTGCCGAAACGACCCACGGCACGATTGGCACGACGGGGGCATACAAGCCGCCGAAGTCGCCGGCCAAATTCAAAGGCGGCGGAGTCGGGCCATCGCCGTCGTACTCGTACACGGCGTGCGTCATCGAAGTCGACGTCGATCCCGACACGGGCCTGTTCACCATCCCGACGATTTGGGTCGCGCACGACATCGGCCGCGCGCTGAACCCCACCGTTGCGATGGGGCAGATCGAGGGCAGCGTCTACATGGGACTTGGCGAAGCCATGATGGAGGAGATGGCCTACCGTGATCGCAAGCACAAGGGTCACCGCGTGTTCGTGCACAAGATCCCTTCGCTGCTCGAGTACAAGAGCCCGACCGTGTTTGAGATGCCGGACGTCGTGACCTACATGGTCGAAGACGCTCCGGATCCCAACGGTCCGTATGGTGCCAAAGAAGTTGGGCAGGGCCCCTTGCTGCCGATCATGCCTGCCTTGGCCAACGCCGTATTCGACGCGGTGGGCGTGCGCATCGACGAAATCCCGGTGACGCCGGAGAAGATCTTCGCGGCCATGGAAGCGCAAGCCGCAGGCAAGGACGCGCGGTTTGGTCCCGATGACATCCCCGACGTGCCGTGGCCCGACGCGACCAAGGTCAAGACGCCGTGGCAGGGCGGCGACGGCATGGCCGAAGGGCAAGCCGAGGAGCGCGCCAAGCGCATGGCGGAGAAAGCAGCCGAACAAGCGCGGGTAGCCGCCGAACGCGCGGGAGCGCGGTGAGGATCAAGCGATGCTGAGACTTCCACCATTCACCTACCTCAAGCCGACCACCGCCGAAGACGCGGTGCGCATGGCCGCCGACGCCGGACCCGATGCGATGTTTGTCGCGGGCGGCACGGACCTTTGGCCGAACATGAAGCGGCGTCATCAAGAGCCCAAGACCGTGATCTCGTTGGCTGAAGTCCGCGAGCTGCACGCGACGTCCGGTTCGCCGGAGCAGGGACTCGACATCGGCGCGATGGTCACCCTGACGTCGCTCGAACACGACGAGGTTCTGCGCAAGCATTACCCCGCACTGGCCCACGCTGCGCGGGAGATCAGCACGCCGTTGCTGCGCAACACGGGCACGATCGGTGGCAATCTGCTGCTCGACACGCGCTGCACCTACTACGACCAAACCTTCGAGTGGCGGGAGTCGATCTCGTTCTGCATGAAGAAGGAAGGCGCGATCTGTTGGGTCGCGCCGGGCAGCCCACGCTGCTGGGCGGTGCAGTCCAGCGATTCAGTGCCGCCACTGGTCGCGATGGATGCGGAAGCCACGTTAGTCGGACCAAAGGGCACGCGTCGCGTGCACTTGGAAGAGCTCTACCAAGACGACGGCATCGAATACCTCACCAAAGCGAAAGACGAGTTGCTCACGCAACTGCATTTGCCTGCCGTGGGGCGCTGGCGCGCGAGCTACGCGAAGCTTCGCCGCCGCAACACGTTCGACTTCCCCGTGCTCGGCATCGGTGCCGCGGTGTGGTTCGAAGACGACGACAAAACGATCGCCAAAGCGCGCATCCGCATCGGCGGTGCAGGCAGCTACCCGATCCCCGCCGACAAGGCCGAAGAACTCTTGATTGGCAAGACGCTCGACGACGAAGACGCCGTCGCAGCAGCCGCCCAAGCAGCGTTCAAACCCACGCGTCCGATGGACAACACCGACCACGAAGTGGCGTGGCGCAAGAAGATGGCCCCCGCATTCGTGCGCAAGGCGCTGGCCGAGCTGCTCTAGCGCGCGGTCGGCGTGTTGGATCAGGCAGTCGCTGGGTGATTCAACGCGCTGACTTCTCGCACTGGGTTCCTCACCGATGAACTTCCGTCGCATTCTCGGCTGGTTTCGAACCGTCGCTCGCAGCGAGGCGTCGGTGCAACCGACGGATCAGGTGGACTTCACCGATCGATTGATGGGTCGGATCATTCGCGGACTGGAGTCGGGCGACCAGTTGCGCGCGACGGCAGGCGGCATCCGCGAGATCTCCAGCGAAGAGTGGGCGACGCAGGTCGTTCATCGAAGGCCGAGGGTGAGCCAGGCGCGACTAAGCGTTCTTCGTGATGTCTGTCCGGAAGATGCCGTGCAACTGTTCTCGTTGGCTTCGATGAGCGCTTCGGGCTACGTCCGCCAAGAAGCTCTCGTTGAGCTCGCCGCACTGTGTTCCATGGACAGTTTGCGCGCGGTCTTGCCTCGGCTGACGGATCACGTGCCGCAGGTCGCGGAGGAGGCAGGTCGGACCTACCGCTGCTTGCTGCACTTGCCGGAGCTTGCGGATTGTTTGGTTGCAAACTATCGGCTCGTGCTAGCGGTCGAGCAGAGTTCACGGGGAGTACCAGAAGACCTCGGCGAACTGGTTTGGGCGCCGTTGCGACAATCGCGCGCCGCGCTGGTTCGTGGTTTCGAATCGACAGATCGGCGTGAGCGAAACTTCTGTTTGCGGCTGATCCTGCAGCTCGAAACCCTGGATGACGCACTGCTAGAACGGGTTGCAACTCATTTTGAGCCAGGCGTGCGGCATCGGTTCGCTCGCGCTGTTGCCGGAGGGGAATTGCAGGTGAGCGATGCGATCCTGGATCGGCTTCTTCGCGACCGGTTCGGGGCCGTTGCGGCACTCGCGATCGCGTCGTTGAGTCCGCAGGAGCGGGCAGCGCGGGTTTCTACGCTCTTGGCGTGCACGACCAATCGATCTGCGGCTGTGCGGATGCAGTCTCGGCTCGCCTGCCGCGCTCAGGGCATCGAGAACTTCGCCGAGCGCGCGCGCGAACAGTTGGACGCAGGTGCGCGAGAACCAGGGGTCTTGCTGGCGATGGGCGAGACCGGCACTTCGTCGGACTTCGACCGCGTCGCAGTCGGAGCCGCGCTCAAGGGTGCGAGAGTGCGTGTGGCCGCCTACCAAGCGAAGCGTCGTCCAGATCCTGAGCGAACCATGCGGGAGTTCAGTGCCGGCTGGCGAGATTCGAATGGCGGAGTTCGGAGCGTGATTGTGGGAATTGCGAGTGCGTTGGATTCCAACCTGTGGGTGTCGACGGCTCGCGAGACTCTTGCATCACTGGGGCAATCCGACTCTGTACGTCGAAGCGCGTTCTCGGCGCTTTCTTCGCTGCCGGCTTGGGACGGGCTGGTGGAGATCTTGCAGGGTCTCCAGGCGCAGCCGCAACTGCTGCGGAACGAAGTGGGGAGCCGCATCAACCTGTGGATGGCGCGCTACGGAGGCAAGCTCTTTAGCAAGCCGGACGCCGCGACCATGCAGCAGTTGGCGGCGCTTTGGGGCGACGTGCACGACTCGCCGCACATGCCGCCGAGCGCCATGTCCGCTTGGCGTTCGCTGTCTGGCTGGATTGAAAACTTGCTAGTCCAACCGCGCTAGCTGGTGCCACTCGTCAGGCAGGTGGGCGGGAAGATCGACACATCGACTCGTGGTGCGAAAAGTGCGGAGCAGGGTGCGTCAACCGCGACAGGAAGCTTCGCTGCTGTGATCGGGTCGGAGTTCCACTGCGGAACGTCTGCCTCGGCGAACCGGTAGGGCGGGTGGTGGACGCGTCACTTGATCATGCGCTCGCGCTTCGGGTTCCGTGAAGAGGGCAAAGAGGGCGAACCGTTCGAGCAGGAAGAACTCGAGCGAACCTGGTTCAGCTTCGCGAAGTGGCGACTCCGTTCGCGACGTAGGCGCTGCCATGATACGTGTCGACCTGCAGTCCCGGCGGCAGCGTCGCCTGTACCGCGTCCGCATCGATTGGCCAGTGCAAGAACACCAGCTCGGACCACCGTTGCCGCATGACGGCGCAGGAGTCGGGCTTCTGTCGTGCGGCTAGTTGGCGATCTTCGGTCATGACGAAAGCGCGTGGCGCGAAGGGCTGTCACCGAACGCTCTCCCTGAGGCGCTGAACTTCAACCGATCGCGAGTGCTTGGGGAGGGTCCGCGCAGCCCGGGTTCACCGCGATGCGCAAAGCCGAGTTGGCGCCGTTGAGTTGGCACCGGGTGTTGGGGCCCATTAGGCACTGCGATCGGTGATCTTCGCGTGCTGGCGGCGAGGCCGGGCGCGCGAAGTCAGGGGCGCTCAACCGTAATTGGCGAATGGATCCCACAGCGAGCTGGGCGCACGGTGCCGAGTTCTCGATGGGTCTGGCACAGAACCAGAAGTTTCGGACAGCCCACTTGCACGACCCGATCGGCTCAAGTAGGACTATCGCAATAGTCGACTATGGATATAGTCGACCATCCCAGTAGTCGAGATGGGTGAGCGGCGCCGTCTGGCGGCCACAACCAGTCCCAAACCCCTATCCCAGAGAGGAACGAACGATGAAAGTTGTCATTGCATCGCTGATGGCCCTGACGGCAGCAGCAGGAATCGGAATCCCGGCACTCACCCAAGACGGAGTGATCGCACAGGACGGTAAGCAACAGAAGGGTGAGAACGACCCTGACAAGATGTACGCCTTGATCAAGCAGGCTCGTGCGAACTTGCGCGAGTTGCGTATCGACGCGGGGCTTCATGCGCATGCCGCGGGCCCACACATCGATCCTAAGGGTCACCACGCCAATGACAGCGCTGCTCAGAAGGCGCGCGAGAGTGGCGAGAAATCCGGCCACGAGGAAGGCAGCCACGAGGGTGCTGGTGGCGACAGTGGTCACGAAGGTGGGCGCGAAGGCCGCGGCGAAGGTCGCGGCAAAGGTCGTGGTGAAGGTCGCCACGAAGGTGGGCGTGAGGGCCGTGGCGAGCGCAAGGGTGGTGAAGACGCCAAAGGTCACGAAGGCCGCGAGCGCGGCGAGCACCGTGGCCGCGAAGGTCGCGAGGGCCGCGAAGGACGCAAGAGAGGCGAAGAAGGCAAGACCCGCATGGCCAAGGGTGCCAAGCACGACCATGTCTACCGAAACGGTGCACGCCTGGTTCTGGAGTACAACCCGAACACCGAAGCATTCATCGGTTTCGTAACCAACACGACTCGCAAGGCCCTGTCGCAAGTTCGCGTTGAGATTCACCTCTCCAACGGGCTTGAGCTCGGCCCAACGAAGCGAATTGATCTGCAGCCTGGCAAGACGACTCCCGTTGAACTCTCCGCGTTTGGACAGGAGTTCTCTCACTGGGTGACGCACCCCGAAGCCGGAGTCGAAGAGGGCCATGGCCCTAGTGGCGAAGAATCTGAAGGTCACGCAGCTCGCGAAAAAGGCGAGCACGGAGGCGGCGGTGGTGACGAGGGCAGCACCGAGCACGGCGGAGAAGGCGGAGAAGGCGGAGAAGGAGAGAAGGACAGCAACCGACCAGGTGCTGCTTTCCGCCCTGTCTTCAACCAGATCATGCTTCTCCGTGGCGAGATGAAGGCGTTCAAGGCCGACCTCGCAGCCAAGAAGAAGTAGGTGTGGTCGGCGTGCGGGGCGCGGCAATCCGTGCTCCGCTTCACGGCTCCCGGACCAGGCCTCTTGTCCGCAATCGGAGTCTCCGATACGACTATTGATATAGTCGAGAGAATTGATCCCCTGAGACCACCATTCATGAGTCAGCGACGCCAACTCGGAGACCTGCAGCTAGCGATCATGCGCGTCCTATGGGAGCGTGGTGAAGCAGCTGCGAGCGAAGTCCACAAGGCGCTGTTTGAAGAGCGCGGACTGGCTGTGACAACCATCAAGACGACGCTGCGAAAGTTGGAGGACTACGGCTGCGTTGCTCACCGTGAGAACGGGAGGCAGTTCATCTACCGCCCCGCGATTGCGGAGGAAGATGTCCGAGAGGGAATGGTCAGCGACCTCTTGAAGCGGATGTTCTCTGGCGATCGCGCGGCGCTCGTCAACCATCTGATTCGAGCTGCCGAGATCAACCCCGAAGATCTCAGCGAACTGCAGGCGTACGTTTCCCAAAAACGCAAAAAGCGAGGGGCGAAGTAGATGGAGTGGCTCATCGCATTCTTCGTGCACAGCACTCTGTGGTGCGGGCTCGCTTGGCTTTGGTTGCGTCTTCGACCGAAGACCCACGCGCGTCTTCGGGAAACGATCTGGTACACGGCCATCGCCGCGAGTTTGATCACTCCGACTGCGCAGGCACTGTCTTCGCAAGACTCAGCGTTCTGGCACCTCACGGTCCCGGCGTTGATAGCATCGTCCGCAGAGAACGGTGTTGCGGAGCATGGCGCCGGCCACGAGGAAGCGATCGCTTCCACCACTTCGCAACGGGAAGCAGGCCACGGTGACGAGGGTGCAGTTGCGTCTGCATGGTCGGGATTCGCAAGCTGGTCGTGGCTTGCCATCGCAGGTGGGTTGGTGCTGTGCAACTTCGTGCGCCTAGAGGGGCTTCGCCGCCGCATTCAGCGTCGCAAAGCCGTGCAAGATCCTCGAGCGACACGAGCGCTCGAAGAACTCAGCCGCACAGGAGGACTGAGCGCGACGCCACGCCTCACAGAGTGCGACCTCCTTGGATCACCCGTCGCATTGGGATTCGGCAGTCGCCGGGAAATTTGTGTGCCCGTTCGTGCGCTTCATGAACTTGACGAAGACGAGCTCTCTGCTCTCTTGGGTCATGAGGTCGCTCACCATCTACGTGGCGACACAGTCCGGTTAGCCCTGCTGAACACCCTGCAGGCGGTGTTTTTCTTCCAGCCGTTCTTCCGCCTCGCCATGCGTGGAATCCATCTCGCAACTGAAGAGCAGTGCGATGAGTGGGCTGCGAACCAGCTCGAGGACCACTTCGCGATGGCAAGCTGCTTGACCCAGGTTGCCGGGTGGGTGGTTCGACAGGATCGCCGTCTCCCTGTTCCGTGCATGGGGCGGCGTCGATCGCAACTCGAGGTTCGCGTCCACCGACTGGTTGACGAGCACAACCTTCTCAGAGCGCCTCGCGAAGCTTGGCGTCACCTGGGCTCTGCGGGGCTGTTGGTGATCGCGACTTGGTTTGCCCCCGCGATCGTTTCCAGTGAGGGCGGTGTTCAAGACCAAGAGGGCGGGGAGCACATGCAACTTCGGTACGAAGAACCGGAGCGTCCACGTCATTCGGAGCGGCGCGGTCGTGGTGAAAATCACGAAGGTCGCCGGGTTCACGGTGGCGGCCGAGAAGCCAGGGGAGAGGGGCACGAACGTCGGTCCCATGAAGGTGCCTTCAGCCGCGGCCACGACGATGAGAGCGGCGAAAGCGGTCACTAGCGAGCGGCGCTAGCAAGGCGGTGATCTTGTGCAACGTGGCCGAAAGCCACAACCTTGATGACCTTGTCGAGTCGATCCGCGGACGAGTGAATCCCATCCTCAAGGAGTCCTGACATGAAAACCTACGCCATCTCCCTCCTCACCGTCGCGTCGTTCTTCGCTGCATGCGGCGGGGACACGCAGGCGAGCATGAGCAAGTCGCGGGCATCTACGGATCTCGGCAAGCTGACCGTCGCGGGCCAGCAGTTCGGCATCGTTCGGCTTGGTGATCTCGTTCCGGGCGAGGAAGGCGCGTTCGAGGTGCGCCCCGAGGGAGTCGCCGCGTCCGAGATGGCGTCGCTGAACGTCTATCTGTGGGTCGAGAGCCAGGACAGTACGCAGCTCAGCGCCGCCGCGAAGGGGAGCGTCGAAGGTGATGCGCTCCATTTTTACGTCACGCCACGCAAGGGTGACAAGAAGCCACTCCGCGCTGTGCTCCGCGTGCGCGCCGAGGGCGTGGACGAGCGCTCAAGTTTGCCCTTGGATGGTCATGGTCACGAGCACCGCGACGCTCCGCACCACGGCGTGCCCGCTGCGTTCACGGACGGTCCCGTCACCGGGCATCTCGAGCTCAAATTGCACGATGACCGGGGGGATCTTGAACTGTGGCTTGCGGAGGACGCGGCGTTCAACCGGCCGTTCGATCTGCCAATGGATGCGACGATCGAAATCGAGTTCGTCGACATCGACGAGCGCAAGGTCACATTGATCCCCCGCAACCGTGCGAAGAACGAGGATGAGGACGTCAATCCAAACGTTCGAGACGGGAAAACGAATTACTTCATCTT
>CBESZZ010000025.1:0-15061 GCA_965534055.1 uncultured bacterium
CAACGCCGACCGCATCACGGGGCAAGTGGACTGGGCACCCCAAGCCCGTAGCGCGATCACCCTGGCAACCGATCACGGGGGACCACCGGTGACTCTCACCGGAGGCGGCGAAGTCGCTCGCTACGCCGCGGGCCGCGATTACCACCGCCACCTAGGCAAGAGGGTCCAGCGACTGCGCAAGGACCTCGCGCATCGCGGTGTGCCGTTTGAGTCCATGCGCGGCGGCACAGACGCCGTGCCCGTTCTGGAGCGCGCACTGTCTGTGCAGTCGGGCATCGGGTTTCTGGCCAAGAGCAGCATGGTGATTTCACCAACCCATGGGCCATGGCTGTTTCTCGCCGAACTGCTGACACCGCTTGAACTGCCACCTGACGAGCCGGCGCCGGGAACGTGTGGAACCTGCACCGCGTGCCTGGACGCCTGCCCCACCAACGCCATCGTCGCGCCCCACCAAGTCGACGCACGACGCTGCATTAGCTACACGACCATCGAACACCGCGGGTTCTTTCACGAGTCGCTGCGCGATGCGCAAGAAGAACGACTCTTCGGATGCGACGTGTGCGTTGAAGTGTGCCCGTTCACATCCAAGAGCCGCATGGCCACGAAGCACGGCGACCAACGCCCCGCCGATCTCCGCAACCACCGCGTGGTGGAGACCTGGACGCTAGTCGACATCTTGGGACTCGATGAAGCCAGCTACGACAGTGAATGGACCGGCACCGCCATGCGCCGCGCAACCCGCAGCGGATTGCGCCGCAACGCCGTGATTGTCTTAGCGAACCTCGGCGACACCAACGCGATCCCGCAGCTCACGACAGCACTCGCCGACTCCGATCCGGTGGTTCGCGGTCACGCGGCATGGGCCTTGGCGAAACTCGGCGCACCCCACGCGGTGATCGAACCCCTGCGCAACGATCCGGACTCGCAAGTCCGCCAAGAGATCGAGCGAGCCTTGGAACGCGACTAGACCACCGCCGCGAGGCCACTAGGTCCAACAATCGCGACTTCGCCGTCCAATCCGTTGCACGTCGGCCCTAACAAACGTCGAGAAACCGCAACGTGTCGCGTTTCTTGCACGCGGTGCTCAACCGGCGCACAGACGAATCTTTGGTCTGTTTTCGTCGCTGCCACCGCACTCTCCGCTCGTTTCCGTCCACCGTAGATGAGGTTGGCAACCGCTTTGCTTTATGTCTCGTGCACCGCGAACGACGCGCTGCGACCAAGACACACACCACACAGGGAAACGGAGCAAATATGGGAAACGGCGACTTCTACGGGGAAAAGAAATTCTGCGACCAGTGCAACGACTACGTCGCCTTCCTCATGAGCGTCAACGCCAGCTACTGCGTTCATTGCGGCAGCAAGGTCCGACTCTTCAGCGGCAAGGATCGCGAGCAGTTTTCGGAAGAAGTCCAACGCCACAAGTGGCAAGCCTCGTGAGCTGAACTCGGCAGCGTAACCAACGCGTTCCCCCGACTGCACCCCCGCCCCGCACGCACGACGCCCAACCAGTCACCACGACCACGGTTCGTGCATGGCAACCCGCCGCACCTACGCAACGCTTCAAACGAAGCATTCGCGCGATCGAAGCCCCAGTCGGCGCGCTGCTAGTCGTCGAAGCCCACCTCCCAGCAGATGCGCTCGAGGAATTAGCGCGTCAAGATCGCCGACGGCACGCCAAGCCGCAGCGCCGACCCGTCCCAGGTCACAGTTTGCATCGTTGCGACCAGACCAGCCGGCAACACTGGATGAGGAAACGCACGCTGCACGATGCGGCTCGCGGGAATCGTGCCCAGATCGAGGAACGTCGGCTGTGTCGACTGAACCCACGCCTCTCCGAACGGTGTCACACTGTAGTCGGGGAGCGTCAGCAAGATCCCGAACCGCGCCCCCACCGGACCATGAACGTCCACGGTAAGAACGTTGTTGGCGTCGATCGCTGTCTGGCTCGTGATCGGCCATTGGACAACGACCCCCGGCCCCGAACTTACCGGCGTGGACGTCGTTGTGGAGGGATCGAGAAGCACGCTGCCACCCGCCGTAAAGATCGCAGGGTTGGGTATGCCTCCGGCGGAAGCCCCTTGGACGGAGCAGCGGGTCAAAGCGAGATCGCCGCCATTGAGGATGACTCCTGGACCGCCGAACACGCTGAAGCTGCCGCGGAGGGTGCACCGATTGCACGCCACCCGTCCGGAATTCACAATGAGTCCGGCCAAGATCGATGGGTCGAAACTGATTCTCTCGAGCACGACGTTGCTCGAGGTGACCGACGCGCCAAGCAACAGCATCCTCGAGAGCGACACCTGCCGACTATCGAGGACGGTCACTGAAAACAATTCGGCCGCAAGTCCCTGGTCGAGGTCGGTCAGAGTCACGAGGCCATCGCAGTTTCGAACCCCGACCCTCGCAACCACGCCGCCGCCGGCAACGAAACCAGCCATGGCAAACGTCTGCCCTGACGGGAGATTCTCAACAAGCATCGCCTCGCTAAGAAAACCGCCAGCCAGTTCGGCCTGTTCGCCCAAAAGTCGAATCCCCTTGTCCGTTCGAAGATTCTCGCGATAGCGACCTGCGAGCACGCGCACGGTGTCGCCGGGCTGAGCCGCGGCGATTGCTGACCCGATGGTCGTGAACTGCGTGCCGCCGGAAGGATCGACCACGAGAGTGTTCTGCGCGGCAAGTGGACAAAGAGCTGCGAAGAGGCAGAAAGCGAACGCTGGGATTGAGAGCAATAGTCGCATAGTTGGAGAGCGTGAAGCGAATCGGGAGCTTCGCTCAAGGCTAACACAGCTGGAACAGCGCCCGTACCGTCGCCAATCCACACGCCGCGACGATCGCGGGAGCATCTTGCGGATGCGGTTGGCAAGAGCCCAACCGCGATCCACAAGCTCAGCGGTCGCGAAGGCGCACCGCGAGCCCCTCGGTCGCACGAAAACACGTCCCGGTCAAGTTCATGAAGAACCCTTGGTAGGCCAACGGTACGTCGATCAACGCCGGAATGTTGGGGATCACAACGGTTGCGATCGCCGGCGAACCGGAAGCAACTACGTAGACCGCCGAACCTGTGATGAAACTGAGGAATAGCCCACAAGCACCAGCCACCGTCACGATCGGCGGCAGCAACACCGTCGGGCCCAAGTCATACGCCATGACTGCAGCGCCCCCCGCGTTGTCGAACATCACATCATGGGACGTGCCGATGATTGGACGGTTAAGGCAGACAATGGGCGGGGTGTTGATGTTGTTGCCGGTGCCGGTGCCGGTGCCGGTGCCGAGCGGACCGCAAGACACGGCAAGTTCGACGAGTTCGCCGAAGAACGCGCTGGGAGACACACCACCGAACCCAACGATTCGACCACGCTGGGTGTCATAAGTCAGATTTTCCAAGCGGCGTCCCGCCGGGTTGTAGGCGGAGCCGCGCGGATACCAGGTCAACCCGTTGAACACCCAAGTGTGGTCCAAGCCAACGCCTCCGGATAGCCCCGAGTGAAGCACCACCCTGCCGCGAGCCGCGTCGTAGGCCATCGCGTGCTGGATCCTGTTCGGTGCGATTGCGTCGTCGGGCGAAGTCAGCGGAGAAAGCTGGGTCCAACTAATGCCATCATACTCCCACGTGTCGTTCAACGGGCCACCACCGTTGGTTCCACCAAAGAGCACCACGCGACCTCGTGCTCGATCAAATACCATGTCGGTATTCCCGCGGGCTGGTGGACTCACAACCGGCAACACTTGAGTCCACTGGTTGCCTTTGTGCTCCCAAGTTCCGTGCGCGGTGAAGGTGCCGTGCCCTAGGACTCCTCCCGCTCAACGCAGAAAGTTCGAGGCAACTGTTCGCGTTGGTTGCGGCGTGTTCCTGCGCGGCTACCCCCGCTCGTGCAACAGACTTTCGTGCACTCGGCCGCTAATGCGGACAGCCAGAACACGCGACTCAAAGAACTCGCAATTTCCTGAAACTCTGGTGCGTCATCTCGGGAGTGGTGTTGGACAGTCGATGGAACTTCTGTTCCATGGCCCCCCCGTTTCCCTCTCTCCAGGTCTTCGTCGTGAACAAGATTCCGATTCTCTCATCCGCTTTCCTGATGGCCACTGTGGCCCCCGTGGTATCTCAAGAACCCGTTCAAGTTCCCCACGAGCAGCGTTACGCCATGAGCTGGGTCGAAGCTCCAACCAACGCAAGCGACGTGCTTCGCGTCGTCTCGGGTCGGTTCGGCAACGATTCACAAGAAGACGTCGCGGTAATTTCCGGCCCGGAAGGCTCTGCTGAAGTTTGGTACCGGCCAAACCCAAGACGCTTCCATGCGGGTTACTCCGTGACCACAGGAATTGCCGACATCGCGGTCTTGGCCAACGCCACGGCAGATCAACGCGACGGCCTTCTCGTTCTCGACAGCACTGGTCTGCGACTGTTCACGGCAACCGCTCAACAGCTGGTGGACTCGCAGATTAACGTCGCCGGTGACTGGACCGGGGCCACTCGAGTCTGGAGCGCAATCAACGACACCGGAGAGAACGTGGTGTTCGGATTCCATCCGCCGACCGCTTCGATTCTCCGCGTGAAGTGGACAGGCACAACGTTCGTCTCCATGTCTGCGTTGGCGAGCATTCTCGATCTAACCGACATCTGGGAAATGGACTTCGACGGCGACGGGGACTCGGAAATCGTGCTGTGGAACGGACGCTACATAGTCTTCGCACACTGGGACGGAACGCCCATCGCCTCCCTCGACACGGTCTTTGTCCCTGGCGACGACCCGTCACCCGCTGGAACCAAGCGACTCGCAGCCATTGCTAAGGCGGATGCGGCAACCGGCGAACGCGATCTCGCCCTGGTCTACATTTGGTCTTCCGTCGCGTCGCAGCACTTCTTGATCTCTTTCCACTCGGGTTATGGGCACTGGATGCCCCTGGGGACCTCAGTGAAGTCCGAGTGCGTGGTGACTAGCGACCACGACGGCGATGGTCTGCAAGACGTGGTCCTAGCCCGATCAGATGCTTCTTCGCTACACCTCTTGATGCGCAGTACCGGCAACACACCGTTTCAAACGCAGACTTCTCCCGGCGATGAAATCTCGTTGGTCTCGGGGAACCTGATTCCGACCGAAGGAATCGACGCTTTGCTAGCCCAAGACTTCGACTGGGATGAGGATTCGGACTACATGGCGTTCCAACGGGACAACAGTTACATCCAGTATTTCTTCAACGAGACGATCTCCGGGCACCGACCCAACGCCGAGGAGACCCTGGTTGATGTCTCGTCGCTGGTCGAGAACGGGACGCAGTCTTTGCTCCAGATGGACGTGGGCATGCCCGACGCATGGGCAACAATGACGCCACCCCCAGGTGAAAATCTGTATGTCCGTGTGGACGGCTGGCTCCAGCCATCGGGCACTCAAGCATTGATCACCAACCGCCATCTTTTGGTGACGAAGTTGATCGAACAGCCTGGCAGCGGGAGCGTGCCCATCGATCTCGACTTCGATGCAACCGGTCTGGGACATGACTATGTGCTGCATCTGCACGTGGGGTTCACGTTTCAGTCGTCGGCCGCCGAGATGACCCACCGCTTCCCGACAATTCTCCACTACTACACCCGCGACGACTTTCAGACCGGAGTGGAGCAAACTTGGGAGAATCTGTATCTCACCACGCTTGAAGAGCGCGTCGGAACGAGTACCCAGTTGCCCCTCGCAGGTGACGGCAACGTCACCGGCAACGGCGGGAGCAACCCACCGCCAGACCCACCGGAGCCGATCGATGACACCGGCGGTGAGTAGGCTATTTCTTGATTCGCGCGAGCCAGGCCAAACTCATGAGTGCGAAGAACGCCGCAATGAGCCATAGCCACGTCCGTGATGGTGAGGCATCGGAAGCCTCATCAATCACAACGGCTCGGGCAAGGGCTTGATCGCCCAGCCCAACTAGATGGATTAGAAACGGATCGAGTTCGAATGCTCCGGAATCCTCATCACGGTCATTGAACGCTGCTCTTCGCGCGACATCCAGCGACTCCTGGACCGTGCATCCCCGACGCCAGAGTGCCCGATGGATGTGGTCACTTGCCCGGAGCGTCGCGCGATAGTCGATTTCGAACCAAGGAGCCAAAACCGTTCGGGCGCCACCGAGAATTGCGGACCCGGCAAGCAGTTGTCTCCCGTCGTCGCCTCGTCGCTGCGCTCCGCGACCCGCACCGCACACAGCCAAGAACAAGACTCTCGGCAGCGCCAAGCGCTCGAGCGTGTCGCCAAAGATCACCGTGTCAGACAACGCAATGCCCTGGGGATCTGAGCGAGACTCATCACGGACACCGTGGGCGATCAATTGCAGCATGTCGCTGGTCGGCAGATCGTCGACTTCGAGGACACGCTTTGCCGCACCATCCCCGGCAACAAGGTCCAAGATTGCACCCTGGGTCGAACGAGCGAAATCGGCACGTTCATCCGCGCCGAATCTCAGCTTGGGCTCAACCGCGTCGACGCAGGCAATGATCCTCACGCGCGGTTTGCCCCCACTGGGCTCTGGCGCTTTGCGGTGAGTGGCCAACCACACACCGACTGGAATGGAGGGCAAGTAGCTCAAAGGGAACCGAGCACCCAACGGCTCGCCTGAAGACGTCTCGAGCAACTCAAACGGCGTGTAACCCAGCGTCTCCAAGCCCACGATACAAACGGAGCGTGCACCATCGAAGCTTGCCAAGACCGCGCCCGGCAACAGCATCTGCGCAAGTTGCTTGGCACCTTGCCTGTAACGCTTCGACGGAACCGAGCCCTCGTTCTGCATGCGCACAACAGCACCAATCCATCGCCTTCGGGCTGCATCGATCGAGCGTCCGCCCGCAGCGAGCTCGATGTGTCGGACCGCACGGTTGCGCAAGATCCACACGTGGCTGCGTAGTTCACCGGCCAGGTACGCGATCACCACGCGCTTTGTACCGACCAGCGAATCCAACGCTTGCTCCACGGTCGTGCCTGTTGCGCCGAGAGCACGTGCGAGCGAACCCGCACTCTGCGCGTCGATCAGATTCTGCAGGGCAAGAATTGCGCCCGCGTCCCCGTGCAGCCGGCACTGCGCGCGGGTCAATTCGCTAAGGACTCGACGTTTGTCGGGGAAGTAGAGCGGACCCAGCCCTTCACGTGACAACGGCTGTTCGTGCCACCGAGCGAGCATGCGATCGAACGTTTCTTGCAGTGCAATCAGGCGGCGTGAGATCTCAGGGGTGGGTCGATCGCTATCCAAAGACCACTGCAGCGCTAGCGCTAACCAGTTCAATCGACGCTCGGTCAACTCACCCACACCTGGCTCGAAGCTGTCACCAGCGACCCGACCCGCGAGATCAAGTTCGCCAATTCTCAGGTAGTGCGCACAGAGTGTGATGCGCGCAAGCGCTTGTTCGTCGTCGCTTAGGTTCGCAACCAGAAGCGCATCCTGTAGCCAGCCGATCGCCTGGCTCACCCGGGATGCGTCCACCTGATCGGGAGAACCGAGCACGCTGTGGGCAGCGCGAATTGCGAGTTGAGCACCGATGACTTCGCCATGATCGGCAGCCAGCTTCCCGTGGCTCGGACTCCGGACGAACGCTTGCCACTGAGCTGCCGCGTGTTCCGGTAGGTCTTGGCCATGTGCCAATCGCAGCTCGAGAAACAGCGCGCGTGCATCAATCCTCAAGTTATCCGCCGCGTCTGCGATTTGACGCGCGCTCTCAACAAACGGGACCGCCAGATCAGGACGCCCTCGCTCGAGTTCGAGGGATGCACGTGCGGACAACAGATCGATGTTCAATTCGATCTCCGACTCCGGAGGCCTGGCCGTCGCGTTCAAGCAACCCTCTGCTCGATTCAGCCATTGGGCCGACTCATGCCAGCGGTAGAGCCGCCGCTGCACATCTGCAGCTTTGAGGAACACAGGCATTGAGCCGAGTTGCTCCGGCCGGCAACTGGGCAAACTGACTTCGCGCAGCAGCGTCCAAGCCTCCAGAAACCGCCCGGCGTCGGCGAGTCGACTTGCAAGGTTGTGCTCATCCGCCAAGAACTCGGCGACGACCTCTGGTGACCAAACCTGCGCGGTGCGGCACGCCTTCAGCAACTCGATGAGGGCCGCTCCCTGCAATTCAGGAGCGTTGATTCTCGACGCCCAGAACGCCGCCCGGTCGTGAATGAACGTCAGCCATGAAGCTGGAACGGCTTCCGCCGAATCGGCAGCAAAACCTGTATCGGCCCAGCGGAGCAGTCTCGCGCCGTTCGCAGCGGCATACTCCCAGCGCATGCGCTGCTCGCGAAGCTTCGCTGCAGCTTGATCCGACTCCGAAGCAGCCGGCGGCCGCGTCTGGCCCGTCGCATCACCCGCCGCAACGCATGCAAGCGCGCAGAACAAGGGAACCGACGACCACCACGACAGGAGGTTAGCGCGGCTTCGAGAGAGACGTTTGCGGCCAAAGTGCACGGGCCGACGAGCATACGCTCAAGCGCGACACTCTCACTCCAGCCGCTCCAACCATCAATTTGGCCACTGCAGTTCGAGGGCAGAGCGCGCCGTCGGTAGCTGATCCACGTCTCGTGCTTCGATCGCCACGATCGCAACTCCCCGATCACGGAGCTCCGCCATCCAAGAGGCGGGCAACCCCCAAGCCATCGACTGCGTCGACGCCTCCAGGCCGAGCGGCTGACCCGGTGCCTGAAGGAGTTCCAAGAAATACGAACCACCACGCGGCAATGGGTGATTCCACGTGACGATCGCCTGATCGTCCACCATCTGCCACGCGGCCTCGAAGTCTTGACTCAGGTTGCCATTCGTCGGCAGGTCATCGCCTCCGAACGCGAACACTGCGACGAACGCCGCGGTAAGCATCGCGGCAACGAGCGCCGGCATGCGCCAAGAAATGCGCGACGGCACGCGCTGCGATCGAGCCACCAGCTCTCGATCACCTTCGGCAACTTGGGCAGATTCCGAGACGTCGTCGAAGTCACGAACCAAGCCGCTGAGAGCTTCAGCAACCCCCAGCTCTTGCTGAACTGTCGCGAGAGAAACATCGGGGTGTCGAGACATGAAATCCTTCACTTCGGCGCTATCGATCTTCAGCTCACCATCGACGATGCGGCAAACGAGGTCCGTCAGTTCGGCGTTGTCTTTCATCGATCGCCTTCAGACCTCATCGCCTGCTTCATCCGGCCCAGGGCGCGGTAGTAGCGACTCTTGATCGTGTTCGTCGAACAGCGCAGCGCGGTACCGATGGACTCAAACGTCGATCCTTCGAAGTGCTTGCGCTCGACGATGCCACGATCCGAAGCGGGAAGCTGGGCCAAAGCACGCGCCACAGCCTCAACCCGCTCCGAGTTTGGAGTCTCGAACGAGGGTTCGATGTCGGGTGACAGTTCCAGCGGTCGTCGCCTACGCGACTTTTGTTCGACGGCCTTGAGAATCTCGAGCACACCGAACCCATACGCCCAAGCCTGCAGACAACCCCGCCCATCGAAACGATCTAGCTTCCGCCAAATCGCACAGAGCGCGTTCTGGGTCGCATCTTCCATCTCGTGAGTCGAAAGCGGCAATCCCATGCGTCGATGCTTCTCCCGCATCAGCGCGGGCAACCTCGTCAGCAACCCGGCAACCTGCGACCGGGCCACTTCATCGCCGCGAAGCGCGGACTGGATCAGCAGAAGTTGTCGCTGCGGATCTCGTTCCACGTCTATGCCGTCCACGCCACCCTCTCCCGGTTGCACTTTGGGTCCAGGAGTGTGGCCGGAATGAGGTTCAGGCAAGGTAGCGGCGAGTGGGACAGCAGGAACGGAGCGCACAGTTTCCCCCAGAAAAGGACCCTTGGTTTCATCAGATCTCAAAAATTGCCCGGGCAGCGCGCCAATGCGGCTCCGCGCGGCGACCAATCAGTCACCTCAATCCTTCCCAGGCTCCAACACCGAGTCTGGGTATTTCGCCAAGAACTGCTCCTGCGCCTCCATGCTGCCGACCAACAGCATGTCCGCGCCAATCTTCAGTTTCTCCTCGGGGCTCGGGACAATCTGCATGGTCCCGTCGATGCGCAACGCGACGATGCTGCAGCCCGTGGCTTCGCGAACCTCGCACTCCGAAATCGCGCGGTCACGCAGCGCTTTGGGCACCCGCACCCGGAAGACGTCGAGCCCCTCTGCCAGGAGCACCGATTGTCCCCGACGCATCAGGTTGAGGACAGCATTGCTGCCCATCGACGCGTTGGACAGCACACAGTCGGCGCCGGCGCGGTGGAGGTATGCGACATTCCGCTCCGCCGTCGCGCGCGCGAGAATCTGCACGTCGGGGCGAAGCTTGCGGCAGTAGAGCGTCAAGAAGACGTTGACGTCGTCATGGTGGGTCGTGATGACGACCGACTGCGTGGTCTCTAGCCCTGCGCCTTGCAGCACCTCGAGTTCGGCCGCATCGCCGACGAAGTGCCTCTTGTTGTCGGCCTGAAGTCGTGCAGGGTCTCGATCCACGATGCGGTAGTCGAGGCCTTGCCGCGCAAGCGCTTTGGCGGTTGCGCGGCCCACCCGGCCGCCGCCGAGAACCAGCACGGGCTGGCTTTCGGCGCTGTACTTGCCGAACTGTTCATTGTACGCAGCAATCTGGGCTTTGGTCCCGAGCAGCACGAGCACGGTGTGGTCTTCGACTTTGGTTTCTGCACGACCCGGTTCGAACTTTCCTCGCTGCCAAACGCCGGCGACCGCAATGCCGAATTGCTGCCGTAGCGCGAGCTCCGCAAGGTTCTTGCCAATCATCGGAGTGCCACCGGCAGCCGCCTCTGCGATGAGCAGACCTTCGACATGACCGAAAACGTGCGCGTTGCTGTCGCCGCCGAGCACACGCCGCGCGAACGCTTCCCCCATCATGTGTTCAAGGCGAAGCACGTGAGTCGCTCCAGCCAGCTGCAGAACATCCACCGTTGCCTCGCGCTGGGCGGTTGTGACGATCGTCACCGATGGCGTGACTTCGCGCACAGCGAAAGCGATGGCGCTGTTGCTGATGTCGCTCCCCGTGACCAACACCATGCTGGCCCGCTCAACGCCGGCTCGTCGCCAGGTCTCCGGATCATCGAGATTGCCGACGGCAACGCGAAAACCGCGGTCGATCAGCGGCTGCGCCTCTTCGGCGGTAGGGATGAGCAGAACGTGGTCCACCTGCAGGCTTTCGATGCGTCGGATCAGGGTCCTCGTCACAACGTCCGCGGAGGTCCCGATCAAGTGTCCCTTCACGCAAGCGTCGACCCCGCGCGGCGTGCGTCGCTCCAACTGCGCCTTCATCCACGGTTCATAGAAGAACTGAATGAAGATGAACGGCAACAGAATCAGCATGAAGATCATGCCGCTCAACAACACCAGGATGGAGAACGCGCGCCCTAGGTCCGAGTGGAACGTGATGTCGCCGAACCCCGTCGTCGACATCACCGTCAAGGTCCAATAGAGCCCCGTGAGCAGGGTGTGTTCCTGATCCTCGCGCAGCATCAAGAGGTGAAACACGACCGAGTAGGTCCCGATCATCACCACGAGCGCGATGAGGAACCGCTTGAGCACGCGCATGTTGCGGCGATTCCCGTGATCGAGGGTTAGGGCCACGAGTTGCGTCGGAAGCGATTTGATCACCGCGGCATCCTACGGCGAGACCGGGTGAGTCGATAATCCTCACGCCATTTGTGGCTCGCTGTGAGGTCCTGCTTTTCGGCGGACCAAGAGCGATGCCCGGCCGCACAACGGCCGCCCCCAAACAGAATGCGCCCAAGGGGCGAACCGGCCGCAGAGTGGGCGGCGCGGCCCTCGAAGCCCGCGGATTTGCCCTCCGCCCCGCACAACGCCCCGCTACAGTCCGCGGCGTCACTCCGCTCTCGCTGGATTTTCACCAAAACCCAAAGGCCCGACCCGTGCAGCTCCCTCCGTTTAAGAACGAACCGTTCACCGATTTCACTAACGATGCGGAGCGCAGTGCGTTCGAAGCGGCCCTGAAAAAGGTGCGCAGCGAGTTCGGCCAGACCTGGCCGTGCTTCATCGGCGGCGAAGAAGTCACGTCAAAGACCACGATGGAGAGCCGCGACCCTGGCGACCTCGACATGCTGGTGGCCAAGGTGCCGAAGCTTGGTCGTGAAGAAGCAGACCGGGCCGTCGAAGCAGCCACGGCCGCCTTCCCTACCTGGTCACAAACCCCGGCAGAAGAGCGTGCGAAGTATCTCGTCGAGGCCTCGCGACTCATTCGCGAACGCAAGCACGAGTTCTCCGCGTGGATGGTCCACGAAGTCGGCAAGAGCTGGGCCGAAGCCGATGGCGACACAGCCGAGGCAATCGACTTCCTCGAGTACTACGCCCGCCAGGCGATCGAAGTCGCGAAGCCGCAGCCGGTCACGCCGGTCGAAGGGGAAAAGAATGAGCTGCGCTACATCGCGCTGGGCGTCGCTGCGATCATTCCGCCCTGGAACTTCCCGCTCGCCATCATGGCCGGCATGGCCACGGCGGCGCTGGTTACCGGCAACACGGTGGTGCTCAAGCCCGCCGAACAGTCACCGGGCATCGCGGCGAAGTTCGTCGCACTGATGCATGAAGTCGGGCTTCCCAAAGAAGTGCTGCAGTTCGTGACCGGCCCCGGCGAAGAGGTCGGCGACGCGATGGTCGTGCACCCCAAGACGCGCTCCATCAACTTCACCGGCAGCCGCCAGGTCGGACTTCTGCTGCACAAGAAGTCGGCCGAGGTTGCCGAGGGTCAGGTGTGGATGAAGCGCTACGTCGCCGAGATGGGCGGCAAAGACGGCATCCTCGTAGACGCCGACGCGGACGTGGACTCCGCGGTCGAAGGCGTCCTGAAGAGCGCCTACGGCTTTCAAGGCCAGAAGTGCTCGGCATGCTCCCGCGCGATGGTGCACGAGGCGGTCTACGACGAGTTCATCGCCAAGCTCACCCCACGGGTTCGCGAGCTTCAGCAGGGCCACCCCAAGGACGTAGCCAACGCCGTCGGTCCCGTCATCGACGACGAGGCGCGAGACAAGGTTCTCGAGTACATCGGCTACGGCAAGAAGGAAGGCAAGCTCGCGGTGGGCGGCAAACAGACCGAGGACAACGGCTACTACATTCAGCCCACACTCTTCGTGGACGTGCCGCATAACGCGCGCGTCTCCCGCGAAGAGATCTTCGGGCCGGTCCTCGCCGTCATGAAAGTCGCGAGTTGGGAAGAAGGCATCGAAGTCGCCAACAACACCGACTACGGCCTCACCGGCGCGATCTACTCCAACAACCGCGCCCACATCGACGACGCGAAGCGTCGCTTCCACGTCGGCAACTTCTACGTCAACCGTGGATGCACGGGCGCCCTCGTGGGCGCGCATCCGTTCGGCGGATTCAAGATGTCGGGCACGGACAGCAAGGCCGGCGGCCCGGACTACCTGCTGCACTTCGTGCAGGCCAAGTTGATGAGCGAGAAGATCTAGAAAGCAGCGAGTGACCCCGGCGCTCGCGCGCGGGGTGCGCTCACTTGCGCTTCTTGCCGGAAGCCTTGCCCCCGCCCTTGCGCGCGGGCGGTGCTTTCTTCGACGGCGGCTTTTGCTGACCAAGATTCGCTGCCGGCGATGTTTTGGCGCCAGCCTTGGCACCCGACGATGCCCTCGTCACCGCTTTAGCTGCGGCCTTTGCCGTCGGCGGTTTGGGCTGCAAGACCGCCGCGGAATGCGGTTTGATCTTCGGCGCTGGCGCCGGAATGACGCGCTGGTCGGGAGTCGCCTTCGACGGCTTGATGGGCGATGCACCAGAGTCTTTGCCGCCCAACTTGGGCGGCAAAGACCTGTCGATGGTTACCGGCTTTTCGTCACGCGATTTGACGGGCAACGCGTTTGGGGACCCAGGCGACGGCTTCTTGGCGGCGATCGGCGGCGCAGGCCGCGATCGTGGGATTTCGACTCGGGCTTCGACCGGCTTGGCTGCGGGGTTCTTCTCGGTCGACCGCGGTGAAGTTGCTGCGACCTTCGACCCGGGCTTCGAAACTGCTTTGGCCAGCGGGGCCGGCGATGGATTCACGGCAGAAGTCGGCGCAGCCTTCGGTACGGGTTTCGATGCTGGCTTGATCGGCGAAACTGACACGGGCTTCGCAGTAGAGCCTGTCGCAGTCTTCGCTTCGGGCTTCGAAGCCGGCTTGACCGGCGTGACGAACGCGGGCTTCGCGGTTGGACTCGGTGCAGCCTTCGCTCCGGACTTCGATGCTGGCTTGATCGGCGAAACTGACGCGGGCTTCGCGGCTGGGTGCGTCGCAGCCTTCGCTCCGGGCTTCGATGCTGGCTTGATCGGCGCGGTAGACGCGGGCTTCGCGGAATGGGTCGTCGCAACCTTCGCTCCAGGCTTGGATGCGGAAATCGACGCGGCCTTGCCTCCGGATTTCGATCCAGGCTTGGCCGACGGGATAATCGTCGGCTTCGCAGTGGAACTCGGCAGCGGCTTCGCAGCAGGCTTCGTGACCGAAGCAGACGCTGGCTTGGCCTTCGCTTGCGGTAGGGACCGCTTGCTCGAATTTGCCACTGAACCCTTCGGGCTTGGTTGCGCGTGCGCTTTGCCCTTCGGCAACGGAACCGACGACTTGCTGGGAGTGCCCTTCGCAGACGCGGTCTTCGTCGTAGAACCAGACGCCTTGGCGGTGGCTGCGATCGGTGCGACGACCTTCTTTCCTTTCCCGCCCGCCACGACTGGCTTCGCCTTGTTCGCTTTTGCTGAGTTTGGGTTTGTCGCGTTCGACTTTGCTTGGGTCGCCTTCTGCAAGCTAGGCTTCGCGGGCACCGTCTTGATCAACGACTTCCCGGCAACCTTCGTCGCTCCAGCATTTGCCGAGCGCGCGGGAACCTGCACGACACGCTCGGTCTTCGCCTTGCGCGACACACCGCTGCGGGGCGCAGCCACCGCGCTTCGCTTCGCGGCCGGCCCATCCAACTCGCGAAGAATTACGTCGTGGTAGTGCTCGTCCCGATCCAACGCCCGCGCGCGGCGAAACAGCCGACCGGCGCGCTTGGCTTGCCCAGAACGCCCCACCGCCGTGGCCAGCGCCAACGTCGAAGCCGCATCCCAAGGATCACGTCGCG
>CBESZZ010000026.1:0-14668 GCA_965534055.1 uncultured bacterium
GAACAGGTAGCCTTGCGCTTCGACACATCCCTGACCTTTGAGGAATGCCAACTGCGCTTCGGTATCCACGCCTTCCGCGACAACCCGAAGGCCAAGGCTGTGCGCCAGCGCAATTGTCGCCTGCACGATCACTGCGCCGTCGCTCGATTCCGTTGCGTCCGCGACGAACGAGCGATCGATCTTGAGTGCGGAAAGGGGGAAGCGGTTGAGATAGGCGAGCGACGAGTAGCCGGTGCCGAAGTCATCGACCGAAACGGTGATGCCCATGCCCACCAGCTTGCGCATCAAGGAGATCGCCATGTCGACGTTCTCCATCAGCAGGCTCTCGGTGAGCTCCATCTCCAGTTGCTCCGGCTTGAAGTCGGTCTCGCGCAGGAGTGAACGAATCAAGTCGACCAGCGCTCCGTCGCGTACCTGTGCAGCGGACAGGTTTACCGAGACGCTGAGGTCCGTCAGGCCGGCGGCGTGCAGGCGGCTCGCCTCACGAACTGCTTCGCGAAGGACGAATGCCCCGAGCGGCAGGATTAGGCCAGTGTCTTCAGCAACCGGCACGAAGCGACTCGGAGAGATGCTCTCGCCGTTGGGCAGCTCCCACCGTGCCAGAGCTTCCATGCCGGTGAGCTTGCCTGTCGCCAACGCGATCTTTGGCTGGAAACTCACTGTGAGCTCATTGTTCTCCAGAGCGCGCCGCAGGTTGGTCTCGATGGAGAACCGCTCCATGGCCCGGTCGTGGATCACTTCGCGGTAGAACTCGTAGTTCGCTCGACCCGCATCCTTGGCGGTATACATCGCCGCGTCCGCGTTCTTCAACAAGGCGTCGACGGTTTCGCCGTCGTCGGGACAGATGCTGATGCCAATGCTGGCGCTGACGACGACTTCGGTGTTCGACAGGCGCATGGGGCGCGCGAGTCCCTGGAGGATCCGTTCGGCAACCGTGCGCGCGTCTGCCGAAGACTCGAGGTCGGGCAGCAGGATCATGAACTCGTCGCCGCCCAGACGCGAGACAGTGTTGCCGATGTCGGTGTAGGTCGTGTTCGGAACAGGTAGACGCTGTTCGATCAGGTCGCCGGAACGCAGGCAGTTGCGCAAGCGTGAGGCGACCTCGCGCAGCAGCGTGTCGCCGGCATCGTGACCCAGCGTGTCGTTGATGCGCTTGAAGCGGTCCACATCCAAGAACAGCACCCCGAGCATGCCACCCGAGCTGCGGGCGCGATCTAGGCTTGAGCTGAGCAGTTCCTTAAGGAACGCGCGGTTTGGCAGTCCGGTGACCGTGTCGAAGTAGGCAAGGTGACGGATGCGCTCTTCGACGGTGCGACGATCTGTGACGTCCTGGAGTGTGCCGCTGATGCGCGTCGGGTAGCCCTGCGCATCCAGGTGGACTTCGATCTCCTGCGACACGTAGCGTTCGATGCCGCTCGGCGCCACGAGTCGGAACTCACGCGTGCACCCGCGGCCGCGCTCCACGGCCTGCATCAACTGCTCGTCGACGGCGCGGCGATCGTCCGTGTGCACGAGGCCGAGATAGCTCTCCGTGCTGTGTGGGATCGTGACGGAGGCCCCGAGGATCCGATCGAGTCCATCGCTGAATCGGAACTCATCTTCTGCGAGACGCCAATCCCAGTAGCACAACCGGGCGATGCGGTGTGCGTTGCGCAGCTGCGCTTCGTGACGCCGCAACTCGTCGGCAGTGCGCTTCGCGCGCAGCATGTACCGCACCCGTTGGGTCAGCACGAAGTAGTGGATGGGCTTCGTCACGAAGTCCGTCGCGCCAACGTCATAGGCGCGTTGGATGGACTCCGGGTTGTCATCACCCGTGAGCATGACAATCGGTAGGTGGCGACCCGATGGCATCTGCCTGATCCGGCGGCAAACGTCGAAGCCGTCGACCTTGGGCATCTGGATGTCCAACAAGATCATGTCGATGAACTGCGCCCCAAACGTTTGGAGTGCCTGGACGCCATCCTCTGCCTCGAGAACCGCGAAACCCTCTCCCTCCAGCGACTCCCGAAGCAAGATGCGTGCGGAAATGTCGTCGTCGACTACGAGAACTGTGGCGTGGCGACCCTTAGACATCGTCATCTCCAGAGGGATGCTTGTCGGTGTTCATCTCAGGAACAGCGTCGGTGGATGGCGTTCCAATTTCCGCGCGAAGCGCGTCGAACAAGGCGTCTATGCGTTCTTCGATCTGCACCAAGCAGTCCGAGGCTTGAGCGGTGCATTGCGTGCGAGTCGTTGCCTCGATCACGTTGCAAGTCTTGGCGAGTGCTGTTGCCCCAAGATTGGAGCTGCTGGACTTCAAGCTGTGCGCCGTGGTTCTCACGGTGGTGAAGTCTCCCTTGTCGAACGCTGCACGCATGGAGTGCACGAGCTTCGGTGTGTTCTCCAGGAAGATGTTCGCCACGCGGGCGACGACATCTGGGCGATCTGGGCGTTGCAGAGCACGCAGCGTCATGAGTACCCGCTCGTCAAGCGTGGCGATGTCGGTTGGTGCCATGGGCGACTCGAAGCGAGCTTCGTTGCGACGCACCGGGATGATGGGTGATTGGTGCGTGATTCGAGAAGTAGCAGCCTCTGATACCAACCACTTCGTCAACATGTCCTGGAGCTGCGGCATGCTGAACGGCTTGCTCAAGTAGTCGTCCATCCCCGCGGCTAGGCATCGATCGCGATCGCCGCGTAGCGCGTTGGCGGTGAGTGCGATGATCGTTTGGTGCGGCTCGTCGAGACCCGTGGTCTCTCGTTCCCCCTGACGGACGCGGTGGGTCGCTTCGTAGCCGTCCATGTCCGGCATCTGGCAATCCATGAACACGAGGTCGTAGGTGAATTCTCTGAGCGCACTGAGAACCTCGCGCCCGTCGCTCACGACGGTGACGGTGCAGCCCAGGCCCGTGATCATCTCGGTGATGACTTCTTGGTTAACCGGGTTGTCCTCCGCGACGAGGACCTGTCCGTCGAACATCGGAAGTGACGGCGCCTCGCTCTCAAACGCTGTTGCGCGGCGATCTTCCTTCATGATTCCGAGTGCGCACATCAAGCACTCGAGCAAGTCGGCTTGGCGCACGGGCTTGGTCAGATACGAGACGATGCCAAGTGATTTTGCATCGTCCAGTCCTTGTTCGCCGACGCTGCTGAGCATGACCACGGGCAGATCGAATTCGTCGTCGTCGCATCGCAAGGCTTGCACGAAGTCCATGCCGTTGCGTTGGGGCATGTGGAAGTCCACGATCGCCAGGTCGAAGTCATGTTCTCTAGACGAATCGCGGAGCACTTCAAACGCGTTATCCACCGACGATGCCGAGACGAAGCTCGCACCCCAAGCTCCCAGCTGGTGCTCAAGAATTTCCCGATTCGTTGCGTTGTCGTCGACGATTAATAGCGACTTGTTGACGAACGGTTTGGTGCCGATGCCGGATTGCGAGTTCCTCGCCTCTCGATCCGGCAAGCTGTCGGTAGCAGATTGCAGCGTCGCGGTGAACCAGAAGGTCGATCCGTTTCCCAGTTGACTGTTCACACCGATGGAGCCGCCCATCAACTCCGCGAGCTGCTTACAGATCGCTAGTCCGAGGCCGGTGCCACCGTACTGACGGGTGGTTGATCCATCGGCTTGCGAGAACGCTTCGAAGATCTGCGCCTGCGCGGTTTCAGAGATGCCAATCCCCGTGTCGGTCACCTCGAAACGCAGGAGCTTGCACCCATCCGCGTCGAGCGACTCACCTTCACTGACGACGACCTTGACTTCGCCCTTCGCCGTGAACTTGATGGCGTTGCCCAACAGGTTGGACAGGTTTTGTCGGATGCGCACCGGATCGCCTCGGAAATGCAGATCCAAGTCGGCTGGGATGTGACACAGCAGCTCGATGCCCTTGGAGTGCGCACGCTCGGCGAACAGCTCCGCGACGTCTTCGATGAGGCGCCTGAGATCGAATGTGGTCTCGTCGAGTTCGAGCTTGCCGGCTTCGATCTTCGAGAAGTCGAGAATGTCGTTCAAGACACCCAAGAGTGCTTCTGCGGAGTTTTGCACGGTGCGTGCAAAGCGGTTCTGCTTCTCGGTGAGCGGAGTTTGCAGGAGCAGTTCCGTCATGCCCAGAACCCCGTTCATCGGCGTGCGGATCTCGTGGCTCATGTTCGCGAGGAACATGGATTTCGAGTGGTTGGCACTTTCCGCGGTTTCCCGGGCCCGCTGCAACTCGACGTTGGATGTCTCCAGTTCGGCCATCGTCGCCTCGAGCGCAAGCGTGCGCTCGCGGACGCGGTTCTCCAGCGTCGACGCGGCTTGGAACAGCGAGAACGCATCGTCCTGCAAGTCCATGCTTCGCTCGACGCGACGCATCAGCGCGCGATTAACCTTTTCTAGGCGAGCGATCTCGGCCTGAAGCGAAACAATCGTCGGGGCACTCATCGCGGGCTGCCGATTGCCACTCCGGTGAAGGTTTGGTTGACGTGCATTGCGTTGAACTGCTCGCCGTAGGTCGCGAATCCAACCACGTTTCTCGCAGCGAGAAGGTCGAACACGCGATCCTTCAGTTGCTTCTGATTCAGCTCGAGAGTGCGAAGAATGCAATCGCAGGCCAGGATCAATTCGGGCTTACCAATCGTCTCCTCGACCTTGTTTAGCGCCTGTTCGAGGTTGCTGACGATGTCCTCCGCCTTCGCGATGGTCAGAACGACGCCTTCGTCGATTGCGCAGTAGAAAGTGAGGCTGCCGTCCGGATTGACCTTCTGGATGGAGCGAACGAAGAACTGCCCGCCAATTTTCACCACCACTGGGTGCGTCGCGAAGATCATCGGCGTCAGCTTCTCGGTATCGAGGCCCAGCATGCGGGCATACTCGGGACCGGCCTTTTCGCCGTTGATCTCGATCACGACCCTGTTTTCCGGGTCAGCTTCGGTGACGACGATCTTGTCTTCTGTGCTACCGAAGTGCTCGGTCTTGAACACTTCGAATGGTAGGTCGGTCGTGACCAGCGTCACGAGCGCTGCATCGCGATGGACGCGGCCTTCATGCAGAAGGAACGTCTCCTGGAAGTCGAGTCCATCTCCAGCAGACCCACCGAACAGCGGCACGTTCCGCAGGCCGCGGTAGAGCGTGCTGATGACAGCTTCTTCGCGCATCGACAGGCCGTCGACGAGGAGGTAGCCGAACGAGTTGTCGGTACGTGCTCCAGGATGCTTCGCCTGCAGTTCTGCAAAGACCTTGGAGGCGAGCTCGCTGCCTTCTGAGATCTCGAAATTCTCGAGGTCGTCAATGCGCTTTGTGACGGCCGAGAACGACTCCGCGGGAAGGCTGAGCCCAGAGAGTCCGCCAGTCGTGTAGCCAGACGGTGAGATTTCACCGGCAGTCGTGCAGCCAATGATCGGAGCATCTTCGCCAAACGATTCCCGCAGCGCGGCCGCGATCTCATCGATCGAATAGGCCGGTGAAACGAAGACGACTACCAGAGCCGGGTTCGACTGCTGGATCGAGGCATGGAGTTCGGCGACCGCTACTCGCGGATCCTGCGCAATGGATCCGCCGCGGCGGATTCCAACGTCGGTTGTGTTCAATGAGGCTCCCGAAACATAGGTGTTTCAGGAAGATCGACCTGCGGGGATCCGGCCCTTGAGATGGTCCCCGTCGAAGTGACGCGGATAGGGACGCACGTTTCGTTCAAACGGGCAGTTGGGCGCCGCTAGCTACTGTCTGCCGCGGTTTTTCGGAATGCCCAGTTTCTCAAGCGTGGACGAACTCGGCCTTCGAGCGTGGGCCCTTGGTGAGGAAGTTTTCCACACCTCGTTTCATGTCTTGGGTCGCGCAGACTTCGCCGAAGCACTGAGCCTCGATGTTGAGTCCGGCCGCCAGGTCGCTTCGGGCACCGTTCAAGATCGCTTTGCAGAGGATCTCGTCGACTTTCCGACTGCGATGGCCAATCTCAACCTGCGGTAGCGCGTCCGGAACATTGGCTAGTGGACCCTTCGTGATCTCCGGGGTCGGACGCTTGCCTTCGGACATCTCGATCGCGAGCGCGATGCCGCGTTCCGTGAGGTCGCCCTCGACCTGTTCGGAGATCAGGCCAAGTTCTTGTGCCGCGGATGCGCTGACGACACGAGTGGTTCGCATGATTTCGGCGGCTGCCTCGAGGCCGATCCAACGCGGGAGTCGTTGCGTTCCTCCGGCGCCCGGAATGATGCCGAGGTTGGCTTCGGGTTGGCCCGCGAGGACCTCCAGCCCGGCTTTGGCGATGCGGTCGTTGCAGGCCATTGCCAACTCAATGCCGCCGCCGAATGCCAAACCGTTCAACGCGGCAAGGGTCGGCTTGCTCACCGCTTCGATTCGGTCGAGGCATGCCTGTGATTCTTTGGAGGTCGCAGTTCCCTGCGCGGCGTTTTGAATCTTGGCGAGGAAGTGCACGTCTGCGCCAGACACGAACGCCTTCTTGCCGAAGCCCGTGACCACGATGGCGCGAACGCTGTTGTCCGCGTCCGCGGCTTCGAACCGCTGCGCCAGCTCTTCGAACACGCCTTGGTCCAAAGCGTTGAGCACCTTGGGGCGACGGATTGTGAGGAGCGCAACACCATCAGTGTCCTGTCGCAGGACGACCGGCACCTCAAAGGGCTTGTTCGCAGCGCCGAGTTCTTCGATGCATCGCGGCACAGGAAAGCCGGTTTGTGACGCGGCATAGGCCTTCACGAGGCGTAGGGCTTCTCCCGTGCCCAGATCGTTCATGAACCGGAACGCAGGTCGCATGTCGAGGCCGAGCTCGAGAGCCATGTCAAAGTCGGCGACGTTGGTCAATCCCGCATCGAGGATCTCACCGACGAGCCCAAAGTATGCGCCTCGCAGAGATTCGGTGATCTGCTTGCGCAGCGCATCGGAGATCTCGACGTCTTCGCCGCGCTTGGGCACGTCCCATGGTTTGCCCGAAGCAACGCGCTCCTGAAGGGACGTTGGCGTTCTGAACCACGCATGAATCTTGTTCGTGTAGTTGTCCAAGCCCACGGCGGTGATGGGGTTGCCGCCGGTGAGGTTCATGGCGGTGAACGAACCCACCGTCATGCCAAGCGCTTCGCGGCAGACGACGTCGATTTGCTTCGTGGTTCCGACGCCTTCTTCGGCGAGCAGCGCGCACGCCAGGAACAGCCCTTCGAAGACCGGGTCCAGCGCGTAGCCGTAACGTGACTTCACCTTGATGGGCACCTTGCCAATCGTTTCGAAGAACGACAGCAACCAGTTGGTCACGTCGCTGTCCGTCGCGGCTCCGGGCACAACCTCCACCATGAGGTTGCGCTCGGCAGGGAAGAAGTAGTGCACGACCGCCGTGCGTTCTTTGTGCTTCGTCTGCGTGAAGATCACCTCGGGCTCGAGGTGTGAACTGTTGCTCGCGAGGATCGCTGAGTCGTCGACAAGCTCGGTGACCTGATTGAAGATGCGACCTTTGAGTCCCTTGTCCTCGGTTGCGGCCTCAACGACGAGTTCGGCGCCACGAATCTGGTCGTAGTCCGACGTGAACGACACGTGGCCGAGCATCGCTTCCTGCTGAGCGACCGAGAACGCACCGCTCTCCACCCCTCGAGAGACTTTCTTCTCGAGCTTTGATTTGCCCCTCGCCAAGGCTTCGTCGGCGACGTCGACCACCACGGTTTGCACGCCGTAGGGCGAGAGGACCTTGGCGAAGTACAGGGCGATGTCCGGGCCGATTTGGCCGGACCCGATGACAGCGACCTTGGTCAGGCTGCGGCCGCGGTGGTTGAAGCTCATGAGCTGTGCAGAAGGGGGATCGGGGGGCGTGGATCAAGCTCCAATTCGGGAGCAGATCGAGCCCGAACAGAGCCCCCGGACGGAGCCGGATGGGGAAGAATGCGGATCCGGACTCGGTCTGTCTACGACTCGATCTACCCGGGGCTTTCCGGGCGGTCTGCGCTTTGCAGGCTCGAAAGCCGAACCCACGGTTGGATGCCCTTCCCTCAGACGTCCGTTCCGCTGATCCTGGGCTCCCCCGGGCCTGCTCAGCTCGAATCACGCGCGATCGCCCGCGCCAATCGAGCCCTCCCCGTGCCTCATTCGATGTCCACTTCCCGCTCCACACCGGCATTCCTTCGGGGTGTCCGCGTTCGTTTGGCCTCCGTCCCACTGTTCGGGTCGTTGGTTCTTGTTGTTCAGGGCGGCCTGCTTGGGTTGCTGCTTGCCGGCGCCGCGATGGCTCACGGGGGCCAATACGTCGGACCTCCTCCGGGCGCCCCGAACACGGGCGGCGGCGGCGGTGGCCTGCCTGGGCCGATCTCCGGGCGTCCGGCGACGAGTGCGGGTGGCAGCGGCGGCTTGTTTATCGCGGACTGGGAAGTCTGGTGGGACCTCAATAGTCCCGAGCTCTTGGGGATTCGTGAGTCGCTCCGTGGTCCCGCGGCATCGGCTGCTCCGACTTCGCAGCCGATCACGCAGGTTCCCACCCCGGGAGTGCCGGTCGTGCCCTATGCCGCGACGGCCGACGATCGACGCAAGCGGATCATTCCAGCATTGGTGCGGACGCTGAAGAGTGACCGCAGCAAAGACGTGATCAGCGGTGCGCTCTTGGCCTTGGGTAAGTGTGGCGAAGATGGCATCGACGAGAAGGGAGGTCCGATTCCGATCCTGCCGGCTTTGGCCGAGCACTTGCGTCGACCCGTGCAGGAAGTTCGCGAGACTGCGGCCTTGGCCATCGGCGTCACCGGCCGCGCCGAGGCGTTCCAGCCGCTTGCCGATCTGCTTGCCGACCGTGCCGCTGGGCGGCGGCTGCTTGGCCGTAACGTGGCCGAGGTCGATGATCGCACGCAAGCGTTCGCGGCCTACGGGCTTGGCTTTCTGGCGTTGCGAACTTCAGACGGCAACGTCAAGCGACAGGTTCACGCGTCGCTTTCCGCAGTCCTGATGGACCGAAAACGCGATGACCGAGACCTGCGCGTTGCGGTGATCCAAGGCTTCGGGTTGCTCAAGCCCGACCTCTCGACGGCGACCGGTCAGCGTTTGCAGTGGACCGCACTCGAAGAGCTGTGGACATTCTTCGGCGATCGGTATCGCCGCGAGCAAGCCGGTGCGGGACAGGAACTCGTGTTTGCGCACGTGCCCACTTCGATCGCACGCCTGCTCGGTCGAGGCAGCAGCGCGGCGCACCAGCAAGCGAAAGCTCGACTCGCTGAGATTCTGATGACCAAGAAAGAGCGCGGGCTGCACTTGCGGCGCTCGTGCATCCAAGCTTTGGGTTTCATGACTCTGCCGGTGGAAGACCCTGCCGCGAGCCCTGCGGACAACGATGCTGCCAAAGCACTGCACCACGTGGTGACGCGCGGACGCGACAACATGACGAAGCACCTGGCGTGGATCGCACGCGGACGCATCGGCGGCGAGTCGCATCGCAGCGCCATGCTCAAAGCGTTGCCCCGGGCTCAGGACGCCGTTGAGCTGCCGTGGATCGCGCTTGGACTTGGGCTTCAGGCACGTGCGCGGCGGCTGGCGGCTGATCCGGTCGTCGACAAGACCGTCGCGATAGCGCTTCTTCGAGAGTTGAAGGGCGAGAAGAACCCGGCCGCGGTTGGTGCTCTGTCCATCGCCCTGGGCCTGGTGGGCGATCCGACGGCCTTGCCCGCGTTGCAAAAGCGCCTGGCCGGAGCCGGGAAGCTTCCCGAACGCAAGGAGGCTTATACCGCGCTGGGTCTCGGGCTCTTGCACTGCCACCCTGCGGTGCAGCAGATGCGCGGACTCGCGCTGCGATCTCTGCGTCATCCGCGGATCTTGGTGCTAACGACGATCGCACTCGGCGTGCTCGGAGATCGCGGCGCGGGCGCCATGCTCGTCAAGCGCATGCGGGAAAGCGACACGTCCGCAACTTTTGCGACTCTTTCGGGAGGTATCGGCGTGCTTGGTGACCGCGGGAGCCTCGATCTCTTGCTCGACATGCTTGAAGACGAATCGCGGCCGGCGCTCGCGCGCGCGTTTGCGGCAACTGCCGTGGGCAACGTCGCCGAGGAGTCCTTGCTGCCTTGGAACACCGAAATGACCCGAGGGGTCAACTGGATGGCGGCGGTGACCACGCTGCTCAACGGATCGACGGGCGTTCTCGACTTGTTCTGACGGGACTCTGGCCGAGTCCGGGTGCAGAATCCCTGGTATGTCCCGTGAGCACTCCGGACGCGCTTGGCGTCATCTCGTCTTCGTGTTTCTCGCTTGCCTGTTGGGGTTCCACGGCACGGACACCCTCGTGGCGCAAGGTGAGCCTTCACCGCAGGACAAGCTGCAGATCGGCGTGCGCGAGTCGCCGCCGTTTTCGCAAAAGGTCGAGGGTCAATGGACCGGCGTTGCTGTCGAGCTCTGGGAAGGGATGGCGCGTGAGCTGGAGTGGAACTTCGACTACGTCGAAACCACCGAGCTCAATGACTTGCTAGGACGCGTGGAACGCGCGGAGCTGGATCTGGCGATCGGTGCTCTCACCGTCACGCCGAGCCGCGAGGAGCGCTTCGACTTCACGCAGTCGTTTCTGTCCAGCGGCCTTGGGATTGCAGTGGTGCTCGAGGAGAGCAATCCGATTCTCGGCGTGGTGGGAAAGTTGTTCTCGTTGCAGTTTCTTCAAGCGTTCCTCGCACTCGCGGTCGTGCTGCTTATCTGCGGCGCGTTGACTTGGATCTTCGAGCGTAAGGACAACGCGGAAGAGTTTGGTGGCAAGGGTTTGCGGGGACTAGGCGCAGGGTTTTGGTGGGCGGCGGTGACGATGACGACCGTCGGCTACGGCGACAAATCACCCAAGACGCTGGCCGGTCGCGTCATCGGCTTCGTATGGATGTTCGCAAGCATCATCTTGATCTCGACCTACACGGCTGCGATCGCTGCATCGCTTACGCTGGAACGCCTCGGTGCGGTCCAGGGCATTGACGACCTTCCGGGAGTCAAGGTGGTGTCGGTTGAGGGTTCGTCCAGCGCTGAGTGGCTGACGACCCAAGGCATCGGGTTTGCGAAGTCAGACAGTTTGGACTCCGCGTTGTCCGCACTCGCAAAAGGCGAGGTTCAAGCCGTTGTCTATGACGCTCCAATCTTGAAGTACCACATCAAAAGAGATCACGCGAACGCGCTCGAAGTCCTGGCCGAGGTGGTCAAGTCTGAGCGCTACGCGTTTGCGATGCCGCAAGGAAGTCGCCTCGCCGAGCCCCTCGATCAGAAGCTTGTTGAGTTGACGGAGCGCAACGACTGGCGTGATCTCCTGCAGCGCTACCTTGGCAAGAATCGATGAATCGAGAAGGCCTCACCAAGGAAGCCGTTCGGTGGGGCTACCAGTGGTTGTTGGGTAGAGATCCCGAACCGGGCGTCGACCATGGACCCTTGACCATGGATGAGTTGCGTCTGGCTGCGCTGCAGTCCGATGAATTCTTGGAGAAGCATCCGCGCGTACCTGCCCTCCACGGGACGGAAGCAAGGATGCCCATCGAACGGGTTGTCGATTCAGGCGATCTCGAAATGCTGTTCACGCACATCGGGTCTGTGTGGCAAGAACTCGGCGACTCGGAACCGCATTGGTCGGTGCTCACCGCGGATGAATACCGGCGCGAAAACTTGGCAGCATCTCTGGAGGAGTTCTACGCGACGGGCGATGCCATGGTGCGCGTCATGGAGCAAACCCTGCAGCGCAACGGCATCGACTCCTCGAGTTGGACGTCATGCATGGAGTACGGCTGCGGCGTCGGTCGCATCACCCGTTGGTTGGCGAACCGCTTCGATGAAGTGCACGGCTACGACATTTCGCGTCCGCACCTCGATGTGGCGGAGAGCTACATGCAGGATCAGGGTGTTGCCAACGTCTCCCTGCACCAGGTTCAGTCGATTCGCGACTTAGACGAGTTCCCGACCGTCGATTGCGTCTTTACGTTCATCGTCCTACAGCACAATCCACCTCCGGTCATCGAACGCTTGCTTGAGCGCCTTCTGCAAGCAGTGGCGCCTGGTGGAGTCGCGTTCTTCCAGGTCCCGACCTACGTTAATGGCTACGGCTTCTCGCTAGATTCGTACCTTCGTGACGAAGCAAGTAAGAAGCGCATGGAGATGCATGCGGTGCCGCAGTCCACGGTGTTTGACTTGATTCACGACACGGGATGTCGACTCGTCGAGCACTTCGAAGACACGTGCTTGGGTGCGAGACCTCGGGAGATGTCGAGCCGATTCCTAGTCCGCCGTCCGGCTAACCAAAAAAACCGTCCAAGTCTTCGATGGTAAGGTCAATGAACTCGTAGTCAGAGTCGATCATCATGCTCAGAGTCTGACGGGCCAAACGCGGGATGCTCTCCTCCAAGTTCATGGGGCCCGAGACAGATTCAGCCGCCTGCAGTTCGGCGAAACGCTCCGGTTCGCGAGCTACGCGACCACGCTGCTTGCGAACAAGGCCTGCTTCGTGCGAAGCCCGCGCCAGCCTTCTCGTAGCACAACGTGGCCGACGGGGGCGCGGAGGCTTTGCCCAGGCCCGGAGCACAGCAACACGTCCGGGTTGAACTCACGGATCGCGGTGCGGACGGTCGCCGTGAAGTCGAACGTCCCTACGACCTGTTCGTTGATCGTGTATTGCATCAGCGCTTCGGGGTCGGCGGACCAGCGGGTGTGCGAGTTGCCGTGGCCGTCGATCAGCGTGACGCGCGGTTGGTTCCATTCCAGCGCGTTTGCAGGCGCCATGCCCTGTTTGCTAGTGGCTTGGCAGAGCGCGGTGTGGAACGGCCCGTGGCCGGCGAGGCGGAAGGGGAACGCGCGTTCGCCGTGAGCGACTTTCGGCAGTTGGGCGAGCGCTTCGCGGATACCGAGTTCTGTGCCCGCAAGCACAACGTGACCACCGAGGTGAATGGATGCCGCGACGAAGTTGTCCGCCTGCGGATCGCTGCGAGTTGCGAGCAGCGCGTCGATCGCTGACTTCAGCTTCTCGTCCTGCTGCCAGTCTGCGTCGAGTGTGGTCGTCAAGATTTGACCACCGGCTACGGCTTTCTGCAGTCTCGCCATGAACGTGACAAGTCGACTGCCGTCTTGAGGCGACAGCACGCCGCTAACCGCGAGGGCGGAATACCAACCCAGCGAGTTGCCGCCGACGCAGAGCACGTCGTGGTCCTGCGTGGCGCGCGCGGAGTGCAGCAGCGTGCAGAAGTAGATCAGCAACGCCGCGTTCTCGCCGTCGAGATGCTGGCTGGGCTTGAAGCTCGTCGCCGCGTCCAGGTCAATCAGTTCTGGTTTCCCCGCGGCTGCTCGTTCGACATCCATAGCAGCAAGTGCGCTGAGGATGTCGTTGCCGGATCCGGCTGCGCGCGCAGCTTCGACCAGGGTTGCTAGCGAACCCAGTTCTTCGCGTCCGTAGCTGCCGCGTCCAGGACAAAGCAGCGCCGCGAGTTTGGCTGTGTTGGTCGTCACGAGGTCACCCGATTTTCGAGCATGGCAAGTGCTGCGCGTTCGATGTCGTCTTCTTGCAGCATCACTTCGTGGGCTGCAGGTCCAAGCGGCACGAACGAGTCGACCGCAGCGACTCGGCGAAGCTTCACGTCGCGCAAGTCTTCGCGTTCAGCGAGTGCGGCCACGAGATGGGCTGATGGCCCACCGTGGGTTTGTCGGCACTCGTCAACGACGAGCACGCGACCGGTTTCCAATGCGTGATCGGCGACCTGATCGACGGGCATCGGCGCGAGCCAACGCAGGTCGAACACGCGGGCGCGCACTCCCTTGGCGGCGAGACGCTTCTGCACGCGCAGGCTCATCCAAAGTCCGTTCGCGTAGCTGACGATCACCAGGTCGTCGTTCGCGGTTGCTTCATAGATCGCGCCGCATCCCAAGGGAGCCGTCTCTTCGGGGGCTGGATAACCCGACTGCCACAGCCCGTCACCGGTCTCGTGCAGGTCTTTGGTCATGTAGAGCGCGATTGGCTCCAAGAACACACAGACCTTGCCGTGCTCGGCCGCAGCCGCGGTGCAAGTTCGCAACACGCGCACTGCGTCGTCTGGCCGCGCTGGCGACGCGATGATCAAGCCAGGGATGTCGAGCAGAGCACCGATCGAGTTGTCGTTGTGGAAGTGGCCGCCGAAGCCCTTCTGGTAGCCGTAACCGGCGATGCGCACGACCATCGGGTTGCGCCACTGGTCGTCCGAGAAGAACTGCAAGGAAGCGGCTTCTCCGCGGATCTGGTCCAACGCGTTGTGTACGTAGGCCAGATACTGAATCTCAGGAAACGGCAAGCAGCCGGCGTGTGCCATGCCTTGGGCCAGTCCCAAAATGGTGGTCTCGTCGAGGATCGTGTTGAAGATCCGTCCCGCGCGGAAGGCTTCGTAGATGCCTTGAGTCACGTGGTAGACGCCACCCTTCTTCGCGACGTCTTCGCCGAATACGAAGATCTCGGGGTACGCGATCATCAGGTCCTTCAAGCCCTGGGCGAGGCGGAACGCGAGATGGCGGCCACGCGTGTCTTTCTCGGGCAAGCGTTCCCGGAAGACGACCCGCCGCTTGATTGCATCGGGAATGCGACTGGTGATTGATTCCGGGTCGGGCAGCTGCAGCGGAGCGGTGACTTCTGCCGCCGACTGCAAGTGAGGGCGGGTCTCTGCTTCAGCGGCTGCGCGTTGGATCCGTGCTTCCATCGAATCGTACATCGCGAGTAGCTCATCGCGGGCGATGGCGTTACTGCGTAGCAGCTGGTCGCCAAATGCGATGAGT
>CBESZZ010000027.1:0-14404 GCA_965534055.1 uncultured bacterium
AGTCGAGACCAAGACACGACTCGATTTGCGCTGCGGTCTCGCGGTTGTGGGCCCCGGTCATCTCTCGATGTTCATCCGGGGTTTCGCCCTCGACCGCGAACAGCTGATGGACCGGAGACTGCACTTTGCCCGCGGGGCGATTGCGCGCTCGGTGCACCGACCATCGCGCGCGATAGCGATTGCCGTCACCACCTTTGAACTCCACCTCAGCGAAGCCTCTCGTCGTGCCACGACGCAACAACGTAGCCGGATCCTTGGAACCGAGTGCAGCCGCAGCCGATTCGCCGTTGCCCTGGATCTTCACACCCTTGCCGCCACCCTCAAGCCGTGGAACCCTGCCAAAGAGCGCCAAGGCCATGGCGTCGAGCACCGTGCTCTTGCCCGCTCCGACCGGTCCCGTCAGCGCGAAGACCCCCGCCGCAGCCAAGGGCTCACGGTCTAGCAACAGCTCGAACGCGCCGGCAAAACTCGCGAGGTTCTCACCACGGATCGAAAGCACCTTCATGTCGACACCGTCATGGCTGACGCTCTCGAACAGACTTGCGGCTGCGAGCCGCCCGCGACCGAAGTGCTTCGCCGGTCAGCGCTATGGAATCACTCACGCCGGTTGTCTTCGTTGCGGTCGAATCATCTTCGATCGTTTCGTGGACGGGATCTTCGCATTCGGCGAAGTCACTTTTCGCGACGTCATCGTTCGCGGAGATGCTCTCTGCGGGCGCGGTTAACTTCGGACTCTGTCGGGCGGGTTCGGGTGTGATTCGCTCGACGGGCGTTGCCTCGGCGAGCGCGTCTTCGACAAGTTCATCGAACGCGCCAAGTAGCGCGGGCGCGACAGGGCTAGCAACCGCGTCCTCCGCAACGCCCCGTTGGAGAAACTGCACGAACACGTCGCGAGGCTCCATGGCTTGCAGCGAAACTGCTTGACCCGTCGGGTCCAACGATGCAACGCGATCCGGCCGTAGACAGCTGACCTTGACCAGCCGTACCGCTCGATTCGCCAACAGCGACTGCACACGCTCCACGGCGCCAACCACAGGCTTGGCCAAATCGAGCACAACTTCGATGAATGGCCACGTGGACCGCTGGCTCGCATCTGCATCGTGGTTCGCTTTTGGCAGGGCGACCAGCTCCGCTTCGCACTCTTCAACCGTCCACGCTCCCTTGGCCGGCAAGCGCGCGAACTGCACCGTGCGCGGCACTTCAAGATCACGCACTGTGAACGCAGGATCCGCTTCGCGCTGCTCCCAGGTCCATTCGGCTAGCAGCACCCGGTGCCGGTAGTTCCGCTCGGCAATGGACAGCGGAATCGGTGATCCGCAGTAGCGGACACGTTCTTTTCCACCGACCCGCTGCGCCTTGTGCAGGTGCCCAAGTGCCACGTAGTCCAGGTCGTCAGGGAACACATCGACAGGAAGCGCGTGTTGGTTCCCGCCCAAGATGCGCCGCTCAGACATCACGGACAGGGAACCACCCACCATGAACGCATGAGCCATCGCCAGCATCAGGGTGTTGCCATCGTTCGATTCGAGAAGCGGGCGCGCCACGTCGAAGATGCGGTCGTGCAGAGCCCGGACACCATCGACGAGTTCGTCGCCGCATGCCCGGTCTCCTGCACCCTTGCGCCACGCCATCAAGTCCCGTCCCGACGGCAAATCCGCGGGGCGAAGATAGGGCATGGCAACGCAATGCGCCGCGATGCGACCAGTGCGGTCGGTCAACGGCATCACCACGTGCTTCGCGAGCAGCGCGCCCGAAGCCTCTCGCGGCAGCCCGCCAATCACCCGCACTCCGAACTCTTCGAGCAAGACCGCCGGCGCGGTCAGTCGCGCACCAGAATCGTGGTTGCCCGCAGTCGCCACGATGTCCAGCTCGGGGCAGCGCCGTCTTGCGTCGCGCAGGAACTTGAACCACGCCCGCTGCGCGGAGGTGGTCGGATGCGCCGCGTCGAACACGTCGCCGGCGATCAACAGCGCATCGACCTGCTCTTCGGCCAGGCGATCGAGCAACCAAGCCAGGAACGCGTCGTGTTCGTTCGTTCGCGACAGGTCGCGGAGCGTGTGACCCAGGTGCCAGTCTGCGGTGTGCAGAACGCGGAACGGAACGGGGGCTGGGGGCGCGGACGGATGAGGCATGACTGACCGAAGGAAGACACGCTCCCGGACCAGGGAAGGCGTCTAGCCCAGAGCTTACGGGTTGGGCTCAGAGGCCCCAGGACTCGACTGGAAAGTTTGCGGCAAACCGGGGGCCAAGCCGCAGTTCGAGGGTCCCCAACGAGTTTCGGCGCCGGTTGGCGCCCCCACGGTCGACGATTGCTCGTTACCACGAGCGCCCACCGGCACACGGAGCAACGGAAGGGCCACCGCGGCCGACGGGCATCAGCGCGTCGGCGGTCGCCCAGACACTTACGACGAAGGAGTCTGCCATGCTGATCCGTTCCCTAACCGCGTTCGCACTTATTCTGGGAAGCCTCTTCGCTGGTCCCATCGAAAGTCTGCGCGCTCAAGTCGAATGCCACGATGGGCTGATGCACATCCCCGTCGACGTGGAGTCCATTGGCGGCGGACGCTGTGGTTCGACGGCCGTCACCGTCAGCGCGGTGCAAGTTCATGCCGGAGGCAACGCATGCCCGCGCATGGCGATCGTGACACCTGGGCACACCATTCGAACCTCGCAACCCGGGTCGAACGTGCGCGCGGTTCTGCAGGGCGTGATCCCGGGACTCATCTTCACCTACGAGTGCCGAACCACGCGGCTGCTTTGGTTGCTGCCGCTGTTCGCCGAGTGTGTCGAAACCGGCCACCACACGAGCGGTGGCTTCAACCACTACTCGGCGATCGCATGCCCTTGAACTGAAACGGTCTGAACCGTTACCCCGGGAGCAACCCTGCACACAGTGAGTCGAGGCAAGTTCGCCTCGCCTTGGTTCTCGATTCACTGGAGCAAACGCTTGATCCCTCAGACACTCACCGCATCTCTCTTCGCGATTCTCTCGCTGACCACGACTCTGTCGGCACAGATCGTTTGCAATGACGGCTTGGCGATCGCGCCGCAATCCGTGGAATTCGGCCAGGTCGAATCGTGCGCCTGGTCGCCACCAATTCGCATCGGCAACCAGACGTTCACCTTTTCTCGGTCGTCGTGCTCTGCTTCGGCACGCATCACACCGGTGCATCAGATCGTTGTGCCAAGTCCGGGCTCCAACCAACGGGCAGTGCTGTTCGCCAACAAGCCCGTCACGCTGCGCACTTACGCCTGCTTGGACACGCTCTTCCTGGGCCTCTTCACGATGGGAGTGTGCACCCAGACCGGATCCATCGTGGCCGGCGCGGTAAACGACTACGCGCTGCAGCAGTGCCCTGTGCGCGCCAAGGCACTACCCCACTGAGCTGGCCTCGCCGCGCTCTCGCGGCTCCGCTTCTTCGCAGATGCACACCTCAGCCCTCCCGCCGCCCCGCGACGTGTCGTCGCGGGATCACGCCCGTTCCCCCTCGACTGCCGTACCGCCCAAGAATTCCACATGAGATCAGCGAAACCCCGTCCCCGCGTGCGATCCCTCCAACACTCTCGGCGACCGGCGGTTGGTCGGCGACCCTGCGCCGCACGCGAGAACGCGTGGGCCCTGCGTGTCTTCGGCATCGCAGCCGTCTTGGCTTTGGCCTTGGTGCCCGCACTCTGGTTCACTACCGCGAGTTTCGATCCCGCTCCAGCCACAACTCTCCCAGAGCAGTCGTCGATTCGACGCATGGCCGACGCCGAACCCTCGTCGATCTTGTCGGATGTCGCGACGGATGATCACAACGATCCAAGCGCATCGGGTCGCACATTGGTCGTCGCAAGACTCACGATCGAACCGGCAGCCCGCAGCTTCGCCGAAATCGTGGACGCCATCGCCGAGATGGCAGTTCGGTCGCTGACCGCGTTTGAACCCCGCGAGATCGCGCAGGTCGAACAGCTCGAGGCAGACAGCAAGGCGCTCCTCGCTGAAGGCAACAAGCGGTTCCCAGACGCCGCCGAGCGAGCGCTCGACATGCTGCTTGCTGAAGCCACCGACAAACCCGCACAACGCGAGATGGTGCGCCGACAGATCCTGATGTTCTTCGTGTCGATGGGCTTGCAGAGCAGGCACCAGCATGTCGCGTCCGGGGGCAATCCCGAGTCACTGGCGCAGTTGACGGCCACGATGCTCACCGTGCTTCCCGCACACGATGAACTCACAGGACCACTTGCCGCGCTGCTCGACGAACAGCCGTACCTGAGCTCGATCCATGAGACGACGTTGATCGACCTGGCTGAGTTCGCCCAGGAAGAACCGCCCCTCGTGCATCCCGTGGCGGGCCTGCTTTACACCACGTGGAAGAACCTCCAAACCACGGCCGCGCGCACGGACGGCGAACTCGCAACGCAGGCGCTGCACTACCTGAAGGGCGAGAACGAAGCCCTGCGCCGCGCCGCCTGCCGGTTGCTGCTCACGGTGGATTCAGGGCGGTGGCGCCAAACCGTGATCGACGATCTGCTGCAGAGCGGCAGCAAGGAACTCATCGGACTGCTCGTCCGCACCGCGGCACGTGAACTCTCGGTCGAAGCCGCGATGCCGTTGCTGCAGGCGATGATGCACCGCAACGAATCGCTGGTGCGCATGGGCATGATGGAGCTTGGACACCGCGAGCCGGAACAGCTCAGAACGGTCTACGACCAACACCTGGCGGATGGCACCGAACCGAAGCTACGGCTGCAGATCATCGCCGGACTAGGCTTCAGCGAATCTCCCGCAGGCTTAGAGGCCGCGCGGGATGCGTTCGATCGCGATCCGGTCGCCGAAGTTCGGACGCAGGCGCTCTTCGCTTTGTCCGCGAAGGTTCCGAACGGGCTCGGAATCGATTCGATCCGACGGGCGGTGGTCGATCCCGCGTTCAGCGACGCGCGACTCATGAGTCAGATCGCGCTCGCGGCAGAGAATCTGCGGCACGGCGACGACACCGAGTTCCTCGGCATCGCACGACAGCTCTTGGCCAAGGACCTCTTGCCCGGCAACCGCAAGCGTTTGCAGAAGCTCGTTGCGGAGATCGAGAAGGCAGGCTGAGGCCGGACCGGCGCTCTACTTCTTCTTCTCGATGTGGATCGTGTGGCGACGCAATCGCTTGCAGTACTTCTTGAGCGAGAGCTTCTCTTGGCCGGTACGGCGCAGGAGGGTGTAGTTCTTGTCGCCGGTTTCCTCGCAGACGAGGAAGACGATCTCTTTCTTCTTCTTAGACTTGGCCATGGTGGTCTGGGCCTGGTTGGGATCCGACCCAACAGTTCGAATGGAGCGTGAGAGCGGCTCACGCGGGCCGCGCAAGGTATCCCCCGCCAGGCGCCGTGCAAGCCCAAGAGGTGGAGAACCCTGAACACCCGGCAGTTTCGACCGGGTCGGACACGTTCCCCCCATGGCGACGGGCTCTGCGAGGGCAGGAAACCGGGAATCGGCCGCAAGACTGACTCGCCGACAGCCGATGACATCTTCTGCATACCGGAGAAAGTCGGGAAGGAGCGCGAGTCAAGTCGTCCCAGGACTTCCCCCGCGGCGAGGCTCGGTTGCCTAACGGCAGCCGAGCCTCGACCTTTTTCTGGGAGACTCGGCTGAGGTGAACGACGGATCGCATCCCCGGCAGCGCCGCGGGGCCGCGCGCTAGGGCGCCCTGTTGGGCGGCAAAGTGAGCCAGCGGCCGCTCCAAACCGGAAGGCAGCATCGGCCAACAGCCCCGCCAGCGAGCCACCGGCCCCCGGATTCCTTGCGTCTGGTCCGCACGGGCTGGATCGTGGCCGCCATGGCACGTCTTCCGGTCAGCCCAGCTCCATCCAACCGTTCCGCCGAACCTGGAGCCAACGAGCTCGGGACCGCGATTCTTCGTGCTCCGGATCTCGCGTCGTCCGCAGCCGGCCCCCACGGCGCCCGTGCCGGAAGCGACGCGCCCAACGCTAAGCCGCCACGGATCGGTTCAAGTGGCAGCCCGAACCCCGGAGCGGAACGCGGGCTGAATGCCGCACCCAAGGCCGGCAGCACGGCGACATCGGAATCCAGCGCGAGCGCACCGCACGTGGCGTGGATCACCGGTGCCAGTCGGGGCATCGGCAAGTCTCTGGCCGTCGCGCTTTGCGAACGCTTTCCGGGCATCGGCCTCTTGCTCGTGGCTCGCGGGCAGGGTGATCTCGAAGCGACGGCTGCAGAGCTCCGGCAGCACACCACGGGGTCCATCGGGATCTCGCCCACCGACCTGACCGATCCAGACGCAGTGTCGCAGGTCGTCGCCGCCGCGGAAGCAGCAGGGCTCGGCACCCCCGACCTGCTCATCAACAACGCCGGCATCGCGCCATCGGAATCGTTCCTGCGCACGCCCGACGCCGTGCTCAGGACGTGTTTGACGCTTCACGTCGAGGCTCCATTTCGGCTCGCGCAAGCGGTGCTGTCCGGCATGCGGCAACGCGCCAAGGAAGGGCGATTCAGCTCCATCATCCAGCTCGCATCGACCGCGGGCCTGCGCGGGTATCCATTTGTCACCGCGTACACTGCAGCGAAACACGGGATGATCGGATTCACCCGCGGGCTGGCGGCAGAACTGCGCAAGACCAGCAGCAAAGACGCCAACGCCGACGTGCGTTGCTGGGCGATGTGTCCGGGCTTTGTCGATACCGACATCACCCGAGGAGCCGCCGCGGACGTGGCGTCCCGGGGGGTTCATTCGGCAGAAGAGGCGCTGGCCGCGATGGGGAAAATGAATCAGATCGGCCGCCTGCACACCGCCGACGAAGTCGCCCGCGCAACTCTCGCACTGGTGACGGACCGCCCGCGCGGCACGGTCTACGTCCTTGATCAGGATCCTCCGGGATTCGTCGACTGAAGAACTCTGACGACCAGCGCGCCCTTCACCAGACACACAGCCATGACCGCCAAGCAACAAGTTCCGAACTACGACTTCGATTTCGCGGTGCGAGACGACGGCATTGCCGTGCTCACGCTCAATCGCCCAGACACGCTCAACTCGCTGACGTTCGAGATCTACGCGCAGCTCGAACAACTCTTCCTCGACCTCGAACACGACGATCGCGTCAAGGTCGTCGTGCTGACTGGCGCGGGCAAAGGCTTCTGCAGCGGCGGCAACGTCGAAGAGATCATCCAGCCATTGCTCGACCGCGAGCTTGCGGAGACCCTGCGCTTCACGCGGATGACGGGGGCAGTGGTGCGCAACATGATGCGGCTGTCGAAGCCGATTCTCGCCGCGGTGCACGGCGTTGCGGCGGGCGCGGGCACTGTGCTCGCCCTCGCATCGGACATGCGCATCTTGTCCACGGACGCGTCGTTCGCGTTCTTGTTTACCCGCGTCGGGTTGACCGGCGCCGACATGGGTGCCGCGCACCTGCTCCCCAAAGTGATCGGCGCCGGCCGCGCTGCGGAGCTACTGATGCTCGGCAACAAGATCGACGCGAAAGAGTGCTACCGCATCGGTCTGGCCAATCGCGTCGTCGCGCCGGACAAGCTCCTCGAGGAAACGTGCGGCCTTGCGGAGAAGCTCGCCCGCGGCCCAGGGTTGGCCCTTGCGATGACAAAGCGGCTCCTGGTGAACGAATCTTCCATGGACCTCGACTCGGCCATCGAGCAAGAAGCGCAGGCTCAAGCGCTGTTGCTTCGTGCCCATGACCATCGCGAATTCTTCACGGCCTGGAGCGAGAAGCGCCATCCGAAGTTCGAGGGCCGGTGACCGCTCGCACGCGATGGGCCCTCGCGGTCCACCTGGACGCCGTTCCACCGCGTGAAGTGACCACGGCTGGTGTGGGGCGCACGCTTCGCGCACGATCGCGCGCGGATCAGACGAATCAGATCCTCGCGCAACGCTTCACCGCCTGCTGCTCTGCGCAGAAGTTCCCCGAGCAACGAATCCGAGAACACCGAGCCCGATGAACGCCGCACTGCTCCTTCCCGACGCCGATCTCTCCGACGCGCTGCTGGACTTCACGCGGTCCGCGCGCTCGTTCGCAGCAAATCAACTGCTGCCCCACGCGCGCCGCATCGACGAAGAGCGCACGTTCCGTCGCGAAACCGTGACCGAACTGGGTGCCGCGGGCTACATCGGTGGCCCCTTGAAGAAGTCATCCGGCGGCGGAGAATGGTCGGCGATGCAGCTCGTGTTGGCGCACGAGGAGTTCGGCGCAGCTTGCGCGAACGCGCGTGGCTTCCTCGCGGTGCAGTCTGGACTCGTAGCTCACACCATCGAATCGAGGGGCACGGAAGCCCAGCGCAAACGATGGCTTGGCCCACTGATGCAGGGCAAAGCCATCGGGTGCTTCTGCCTGACGGAGCCCTCCGCGGGAACCGACGTGGGATCGCTGCAAACCCACGCCGCAGCAACAGCCGATGGATTCACGATTACCGGTGAAAAGGTCTGGATCACCAACGGTGGGGTCGCGGACATCGCGTTGGTGTTCGCAAACGCCGCCCCGGAGCGGGGCAAGGACGGCATCACGTGCTTCCTCGTCGAGACCGACCGCAGTGGTTTCCACCGACAAGCCATGCCGGGCATCGAGTACGGCCATCGCGGTTCCGACCACGCTGAGATCGAGTTCAAGGCGATGCCAGCAACCAAAGCCGACGTTCTCGGCGGCCCGGATGCGATGCACACCGGGTTCATGACCGCCATGGCCGGCCTCAACGCCGGGCGACTCTCGGTCGCCGCGGGTGCAGTCGGCATCCATCGCGCCGCGCTCGAAGCCACGGCGACCTTCGCAGCAGACCGCGAACAGTTCGGCCGCAACCTGACGTCGTTTCAGATGGTGCAAGAGCGGCTCGCAGACATGACGGTCGAACTCATGGCCGCTCGCGGACTCGTGCATCGATGCGCGACGCGACGCGACGCAGGCCGCGAGGACGCGGGCGACCTAGCGGCAGCCAAGCTCTACGCCACCGAAGCAGCAGTGAAAGCCAGCGACACAGCAGTGATGCTGCACGGCGGCCGGGGCTACAGCTCGGCGTATCCGGTTGAGCGGTTTCTTCGCGACGCGATGGGCCTGCGCATCTACGAAGGCACTTCGCTCATCCAGAAAGTGATGCTCTGCAAGGCCTTGATGAAGGGCTAAACGCCGCTCGTCGCTGGCCGTTGGGCCGGTCCACGGGCTATCGTGCTCCGCGGAACCTCAAGCCCAAGAGATCGATGCCAGCTAAACAATCGACCAACGCTGAAGCCAACTGGCCGAAGTACTGGAACCCCAAGACCGAGACGATGCCGCGCGACCAGCTCCGCGCGCTTCAGGGCTACAAGCTGTCGCGCATCGTGCGACGCGCGTACGACCAAAGTCCGTTCCACAAGAGACTGCTCGACAACGCCGGGGTCAAACCCGAGCAGATTCGCGGCTTCGAAGACATCGAACGCCTGCCGTTCATGACGCGCGAAGACTGGATGGCATGCCAGTCGGAAACGCCGCTGTTCGGCGACATGACGACGCGCCCCAAGGGTGACGCCGTCCGCTACCACCTGACCAGCGGCACCAGCGGACGACAGCCATTGCGCGTGCTCGACGGCCGCAAGGATTGGTCGTGGATTGGCGAAGCTTGGTGTTACGGCTTCTGGGGGTTCGGAGTTCGCCCGAGCGACACGGTATTCTTCGCGTTCTCCTATGGCAGCTTCATCGGCTTCTGGGGTGCGCACTATGGCACCGAAAAAATGGGTTGCCTGGTCATCCCGTCGGGCAACATGACCACCGAACAACGCGTCCAACAAATCGTCGAGATGGGTGCGACGGTCGTGTGTGCGACGCCCACCTACGCACTGCGCATGGGACAAGTTGCCCAGCAAATGGGCATTGATCTGCGCCGCGACGGCAAGGTTCGACGGGTGATCGTGTCAGGCGAACCAGCGGGTTCGATTCCCGCGACGAAGCGATTGATCGAAGAGATGTGGGGCGGCAAGTGCGGAGACACGGCCGGAATGACCGAGTTGGGCACGATCATGATGTTCGAGTCCGACAACCAGCCCGGTGGTTGCCACATCATCGAAGACCACTTCATCGAAGAGGTGCTCGATCCCAAGACCGGCCGCCCAGTTGCCTACGGTGAACGTGGCGAGCGCGTCGTGACGTCTTTCGGCCGTGGGTTCATCCCGGTAATTCGCTATCGAACCAAGGATCTCGTGTGCAAGGTCCCGCACACGGCTAGCGATTGCGGCAGGACGTGGGACCTCTACGAAGGCGGTATCCTGGGGCGCGTGGACGACATGAAGCTCATTCGCGGCACCAACGTGTATCCCCGAGCCGTCGAAGCGATCGTGCGGGAGTACCCACAGATCGAAGAGTTTCAGATTGTCCTCACTCGCGAAGAGAAGATTCGCGACGAGATTACGGTGCAGGTCGAACTGTCACCGGAAACGGAATCAGAATTTGGCGCGCTGCAACCGCGCCTTAAACAAGCGCTAGCCGACAACCACGAGGGGCTGCGGTTCAACGTGGCGCAAGCCGCTGCCGGATCCTTGCCGCGATTCGAACTGAAAGCGAAGCGCCTGCAAGATCTGCGTGGCGCAGGCCACGACCAAACCCCGGACGGCACTGGAGACCGCTCATGACCGGCGAACGAATCCCCGAGTTCGACATCCACGGCCAAGACGTCGTGGGCAATCCGCTCACCGCAGACGAAACCGAACTGCTTGAGCTCTATCAGCGACTCCGCGCAATGTCGGCGCGAACCGACCTAGCGCCCGTGGCCGCCATGAACGCAAAGCAAGCGATGGTGTGCCTGTGGAACGCGTGCGTGGGACTTGGCTTGATGTACAACGAGCCGGACGTCGACTAGGCACCTGACGAGCGCCTGGGAGACACTCCAAACTTTCCCAGTACGGAACGTTCTCCGCGGAAACTCCGCACAAATCCGCATTGCGCCGTCAGAACCGCAGCAGCACGCTTTCTTCGCAGCTGCGCTCTGCGAAGATACGCTAACGAACCGCCACGCCCGGCGAGTCAACCCGTTCCTTCCCCCCCCACAGGAACACACCATGCTCGTTCACCACATCCTGTCCGGCGCGCTGAGCACCGGACTACTCGCCACTTCTCTATTCAGCCAGTCGCTCCAGCTCCCCGCGGGTAGCGCAACCGCGGAAGGCAGCGCATCGGCGAACCTGCCCTGGAACAGCTCGGGGATCCGCGTTCAGTACGTCTACGACGCGCAGGCCTTCATCGATCAAGGCATCCGGTTCCCCATCACCATCTCCGGACAGCAGTGGCGCGCCGACAGCGGCACCGCCATGTGGACGGGTTCCACACTCGATGCGGTGACCATCAAGATGGGCCCCGCAGCGTTCGCGCTCAACGCCCAGTCGGCCACCTTCGACAGCAACTTCGCGACGGAGACCACGGTCTTCAGCGGGCCGGTGTCGATCCCACCCGGCATGGGCAATGGCGCCGGCGGTCCCGGTCCCTTCTACGTTTCGGTTTCGCACCAGCCGATCACCTACGACCCGCGGACGGGCAACGGACTGGTGATCGATGTCGAAGTTGGAACTTCCACATCGGGGGGTTCCTCCACCCCACTCGACGCCTTCAATCTCGTCGACGATCCCAACCTGCTCGTCGTGCGCAACCTGTCGCTCCTGACCGGCTCGCCAACCGCCACCGTGGTGGGCGAACGGCTGGGCGCGGTCGTTGAGTTGCAGTACACGGCCGTCAACGGGCTCTATCCCGCGTTCAGCGCAGATGTGAGGTCTGGTCCCAGCCCGCTCACCGTGCAGTTCACCGACGAAACCGTGACGACCGATCCCGGCGGCCCACTGGCTTGGCTCTGGGATTTCGACAACGACGGCACCATCGATTCTGTCCAACAGAACCCGGTCCACACGTTCACGACATGCGGCCCGTTCGACGTGAAGCTCGAGGTCATCGACAGCACCCACGGGCTGCTGACGTTGCTTGAGCAGGGTTACATCGTCACGGACGCGGTGGATGCAGACTTCGTCGTCGACACACGACGGGGCACACCGCCTCTGACCGTGCAGTTCACCGACACGTCCACTGGTTCACCCACCGCTTGGTCTTGGGACTTTGACGGCGACGGCAGCATCGATTCGATGATGCAGAACCCGAGCTACGTCTACTCCGGTTCCGGCATGTTCAGTCCCACGCTCACGGTAAGTCGGAACTGCATGACGGACACCGAGACCAAACCCGATCTCATTGAAACCGCCGACGTGCTCTGCACCGCGTTCGACGGAACGCAGACCCTCAGCGCCGGTGGCGCACACCTCTTCGATGCGATGGTTCTCGATCCAGATGGGATCTACATCGAAAGCATCGAGGTGAACACCAACGCACCGATCGGCGCGACGATCACTCTCGAGTTTGCGGTGACGTCCGAAGGGATCGTCGGCAAGGAGCTGACGCCCACGGCATGGCGCATCGTCGCAACCGGCTCAGGCACCTCCGCAGGACCCGGCCAGCCGTCGCGCGTCGTGCTAGGCAACCCGGCCTACCTACCTTCAGCCGCCTATGGCTGGGCGGTCATTTGCACAGACCAGGATGTCCTGTTCACCGCGATTGCTGGCGCAACGCAGACCCACGCAAACCCGGTCCTGTCGCTCACGCTCGGCGCGAGCCAAACCGCGCCGTTTACCAGCGCACCCAACGCGCAGACGTTGTGGAACGGTTGCTTCCGCTTCGAGATGGCCCCCACAGTCGGCAGCTACGACACGTTCGGTGAAGGCTGCCCCGGAAGCCAGGGCGTCGCAGCGCTCACGCCTCGCCAGCTCCCGCGCGTCAACACGACGTTCGTGGCTGACATCGGGCCGATGCCCGCCAACAGCGTGGCGATCATGTTGATGGGGTTCAGCGCGAGGACTTGGACCGGCGGCACGCTACCCGTGCATCTCCTACCGTTCGGCATGCGCAACTGCTTCGGCCGTGTGCGGCCAGACAACACCATCGCGGTTCTCGCGGACGGAACCGGCGTCGCATCCTGGCCAATCGCCATCCCGAACATCCCCAGCCTCATCTCGGTGCGGTTCTTGAACCAAGCCGTGATCCTTGATCCTGCCGCAGGGAACAACGCTCGCGCCGTGGTGTCGGATGCTGCGGCCGGCATCATCGGCATGTAGAGGGGCGCCTCGGCAACGGGAACTTCGAGCGTCGCGTCGTACCCCTGTCGAAACCTTCGCGGATTGGGCACGATCGCCGGCGTCCGCCATGCCTACCCGCTCCTCATCTCCGGCACCCGTCGCTCTCCTCGCGACGTTCGTGCTCGGCCTGCTTGCGTGGCTGGGCTGGCTCGCGGTCACCGCGACCCCAACAGACCAGAACCATCCCACGGGAGCTGAACCATCGGAGTTCACGCCGCCCGACGACCCACTGTCCGGACCGGACGCGGCCACGGTCCACACGGACCAAGGCGGGCAACCTCGCAAGCTTCGAGCGAACGCAGTTCCGCAGGAGCGACCCAGGAACCAAGGCGCCACCGCGAAACCCAGCGGCCTGTACGGGATCGTGCTTGGGCTAGGCGACGAACCCGTCTTTGGCGCCAGCGTGACCCTGCAAGGCCTCACCAGGCACAGGCTCGGACAGCGAGTCGACAGGTTGGCTCATGCCAGCACAGACAAGAATGGCCGGTTCGCGTTCGACCAGGAACTACTGCTCCGCAACCCTCACGTCGTCCGGTGCGAGATCAAAGCGCGCCTGCACGAACTCGTGGCTAAATCACCGGAGTTCCTGCCCGACATCGTGCGCAAGAAGCCGTTCACACTCCGATTGCGCACGCCACCACCACCGCCCACGCGCATCGTGGGCGCGGTTGCCGACAGCAAGAACACCGTCCGGGGCGAACTCGCGATCACGAACGCAGTCATCGCGCGTGTCGAGGCGCCCACCAAAGCACTCGCGAAAACGCTCCACGATGGATCGTTCGCCATCGTGCTTTCTGAACAGGACCTCCAAGAGTTCGCCCTCCAACCACTGCGGTTGATTGCTCATCACCCGCGGCATGGCTGTAGCGAAGTTCAGGAGATCGTGATTCCGCAACCCGGCACAGACAGCACGGCGGCCTTCGACATCAGCCTCTATCGCGCTGAACTCTACGTGGACGTGACCGGCCCCACGGGTTGGCCTCTCGACGTTGCACCAATCACGCTGACTTGCACAAGCGTCGACGCGACGAACACTCGACCCGCGCCCCCTTACGAGCGAAAGTCCGTGACGGTATTCGGATCGGGCCCGGTGCGTGGACTGACTCCGGGGCACTGGAGTGTTCGCTGGACGATCGCCGACCCCATCGTGATTCCTGAGTCCTATGGCGAATCGTCCGCCGTGGGGCCAAGCTGGGACGGCCCGAGCGACAGCAGCCGTATCGCGCTCACCGTGCCCTACTACCCGATTCAGCTCACGGCACACGGCAGTGGTCGATCGAACT
>CBESZZ010000028.1:0-14342 GCA_965534055.1 uncultured bacterium
ATCAGTCGCCGCGAACAACAGGTTGGACCCGATCAAAGTGAACTCGCCGGGCGTGCTGTTCTGCGCACCGGGACTGATGTCCGTCACGCGCCTCGTTCCGGCCGCGGTGCCGTCCGTGCGCCAAACTTCGCTGCCAAACCCGGTCACCGCGACAAAGTAAGCGACGTCGCCGACGACGATGCCGTCTCGAGCGTTGCTGCCCAACCGTCCGGGCTCCAAGTCAGCCAACAACATGGTCCCGGCTGCTGTGCCGTCGGTGATCCATGGCTCGAGACCGGACACACCGTCGTCCGCCGTGAACAGCATGCGATTGCCGAACGCGACGCGAAGCGGCGACCCAAGGATACCCGCAGGGAGTCCAGATGCTGGGCCTGGTCGGATGTCTACGATGATCCTGCCCTGTTGGACGGACCACAGCTCTCTTCCTGTCGCAGCATCGCCCGCCGTGAACAGGATGTCGCCCCCAACAGCAATTGGGTCGTTGGGCTCATCGGTAATCGACGTCGGGAGGGCTAGTGCGACGGTGGTGGCCGCGCCGCGCACGCGCAGCAGGGCAAATCCCGGTGCACCAAGATTCGGGTCTTCGACGAACATCAGCACCGCGTCACCCTGCCGCACGGCAACGCCCGGCTGGAGCCAACGCTGCGCCACCGTCACGGTGCCAGCAGCGGTGCCGTCTGATCGACGCACCACTCCGGCGCCCACTGAGCTGCCCTGCGGGTACCCGTTGAATACGAAGTGATCCAACGTTCCAAGAACGCCGGCCTTCGCCGGCAGACGCGCATCAAACAGTGGGCGCGTCCCCGTCTCGGTTCCGTCCGTACTGAAGAACGCAGATGATGCTGGGAAGCGCTCGGGAGAACGAGCGAAGAACACGGTTCCAAAGTCGGTCTCTGCGTAGTGCGAAGGCCGGCTGCCCGTCTCGGTGCTTGCTGGGCCTAAGAGGTTTGCGAGCAGTCGAGTGCTGGCAACCGTTGCATTGGAAGTCCACGGCTCAGTTCCGACGACCAGGTTGTCGACGGCGAAGAATGCGCGATCGCCCTGCGTCGACAGTTCCTCAATCCTTCCGCCCAGCTGATCCACGAGTCTCGTGCCTGGAGTGGTTCCATCGCTGACCCAGAGTTCGGCTGTGGCCGTGGACATGAAGAGCCGCGACTGAGCCGCGACGAGGCTGGTTACGTTCAAGCCCATGACCTCGGTGACTGACGAGCTGTCCAGCCGGAACAGTCGACCGTTGTTCCTTTCTCCGCTGATGAAGTAGAGCCGCGTCGCGAAAGACGTGAGCTGTTCGGGCTCGCTGAACTGCGTCGGGCTGATCTGGCGCGTGCCGGCGACGGTGCCGTCTGTGGCATGCGCAGTGTATTCACCGGTCGTGGCTCGTACGAAGAACACGAGTTCGTTGCCCAAGCGTTGCAATGCGAAACTCTCCCTGCGAACCAGGCCGAGGGATCGAATCTGGGTCGTCCCTGCAGCGGTGCCGTCTGAACTCCAAATCGCTGGGTTTGAGCCAAACAACGCAGAAGTCATGAAGATGAGCCGGTTGCCGAGCGCCTGCATCGGTCCACTGACTGCAGGGCCACCGGTGGCCTGGCTGGTGACCATTCGAGTGCCCGCGGTCGTACCGTCCGTGACTGCGAGGACAATGTCGTTGCTGTTTAGCTCCGTGTAGCTGAAGTACAGCTGGTTGCCGAGGACTGCTGCCGAGATGGTTCGGCTCGTTCTGCCGGCCGGGATGAGCGGCGACGCGATCTGGGTCGTTCCGGCGGGCGTGCCGTCGGTCGACCAGAGTTCCAAGCCAACCGGTCCACCGTTAGCGAACAGGAGGATGCGATTGCCCAGCCCAATAGCAGGTTTGCCACCGACAATTTGGAACGCGCCTAGCCTAGTCGTCGTCTTGCTGCTCGGATCATGAACCCAAGTGCCGCGTTGCCCCATGTTGCTGCTGAAAACCAGACGTCCGCCGACTGCAGTCAATCCGGTCGGGCTGCTCGAGGCCGAGCCCGGTTCAAGGTCTGCGACGAGTCGTACCGTGCCGGCTGCGAGGTTCGCCGCGAAGAGCTCTCGCCCCTCGTCTAGCGACGCGGCCGCGAAATAGACTTCGCCGCCAAGTGGCGTCGCTTCCGATGGCCGGCTGCCGCCGTCGAAGCGAGACTGGTTGATGTCGCGCAGAAGCTCCTGCGCGGGGGCGGGACAGAGTGCAAAAAGACTGGCGACGGCCGCCGGCCAAAGAGTGGAATAGAGTGTGCGCATCGATCTATCGGGGAGGTCGAATCGGGATGCTGCGCAGAGAGGGGCAGAGTGGTTAGTTCTGTCCCGAGCCGTCGTTACAGGGTTTTCCGTTGGGTGCGCCTGATTTGGTGATCTGGGCTCGCCCTTCGATCTCTAAGCGGATTCGTACCCCATCGAGTGGCCGAGCTGGGGGGTCCCGGAGCAGGGCTCGCCGCAGACAAGCATCTGACCAAGCCCATGGTGTGCTTGGTCAGAGCGCCCATGAACCGTTTGACCTAGGCGAACATGCCCCAGGCGAGGTAGATCACCCAAATCACCACGCCCAGCAGGATTCCCAGGCTCAAGACGCGGAGGACTGTTCGCGCGAGGTTGGGACGTTGCGGATTCGGGTAGGCGGGAGGGTCGGTCACTCCTGCACCAGCGCCTTGAACTCGTCTTCCGTGAGAATCGACAGTCCGAGCCGTTCAGCTTTCTCCAACTTGGATCCGGCCTTGCCGCCCGCAACCACGTCGGTGGCCTTCTTGCTCACGGTGTTGCTCGTACGGCCACCGCGTGACTCCACCGCTTCGCGGGCCGCGTCGCGACTCATGGTCGAAAGGCCGCCCGTGAAGACGAAGATCCTGCCTGCGAGCGGTCCATCGCCGGCCTGCGCGTCGCGAACAGCAGACTGCGCCCGGGGTATCACGCCGCGTTCAAGCAGTCCCCGGAACAGCGCTTCGTTCTCGGGCAGGTCAAAGAAGTGCCGCACCGAGGCCGCGACCTCACTGCCGACACCGCGCACCTCGCCCAGGGCGTCTTCTTGCGCTGCGTGCAGGGCTTCCCAACTGCCGAAATGCGCCGCGAGATCCTTCGCGGTTTGTTCGCCAACGTGGCGGATGCTCAGCGCGGTCAGGAATCGAGCGAGCGTTGGAGACTTCGCCGCCTCGACCTCTTCGATCAGCTTGTCGACGCTTTTTTCCCCCCAGCGCTCGAGCTCAAGCAGCGCGTCGCGATGTTCGGGCAAGGCGAACACATCCGTCAGTCCGGTGAGCAGTTCGGCATCGATGAGTTGCTGGGCGTACTTTGGTCCGAGCCGTTCAATGTCGAGCACGCGTCTCGACGCAAGATGCACCACGCGACCAAGCAGCTGGGCGGGGCATGCGGCGTTCACGCAGTAGACGAATTTGTTTTCCGTCTCCAACGCCGACGCGCAGCTCGGGCACTCGCTCGGTACCGCAAGCGGCTTGGAAGACTTGGCGCGCTTGTCCGTCTGCACATGAACCACGGCTGGAATCACGTCTCCCGCACGTTCGATCTCGACCGTGTCCGCAGGGCGAACGTCCCGTTCGATGGCTAGCGACCAGTTGTGCAGGGTGGCGCGTGACACGGTGACGCCGGCTAGCTCGACGGGCGCTAAGTTCGCTACGGGCGTCACGGCACCCGTTCGACCCACCTGCGACACCACGGATTCGACGGTGGTGATCGCTCGCCGAGGCGCGAACTTGAACGCGAGCAACCACCGCGGCGTCCGGGCGGTGCGGCCTAGCCGCGTCTGCAGGTCGATTTGGTCGACCTTGGCGACGATCCCGTCCATCTCGTAGTCGATGGCATCGCGCCGGGTTTCGAGGTCCGCGTGAAAGTCTTGGATGCCCTGAAGGCCGTCCACGATCGCCAGCGGTTCCGCACAGCGGAAGCCCCATTTGGCCAGCTGCTGGGCCAGCTCTGACCAGGTCGTGGCCGATTTTGGTCCCGTATCGATCGCGCCGGTCCCCCAAACCAGGAACTCAAGACGACGCTTTTTCACGATGGCGGGGTCGAGCAACTTCAGCGAGCCGGCCACGGTGTTCCGCGCGTTGCGGAAGCTCGCGTCTGTGGTCGTCGTTGTTGTCGCGTTGAGGCGTGCGAAGTTGGTTTGGCTGAGGATGACCTCGCCGCGCACCTCGATGCGCTCGGGGAACGGCCCCTTGCCCGCAAGCTGGAGCGGCACGTCGGCGCTGGTTCGCATCGCCGCGGTGATGTCCTCGCCGGTGGCGCCGTCGCCGCGGGAGAGGGCGCGCACCAGGGTGCCGTTCTCGTAGAGCAGGTTGGCGCTCACGCCATCGAGCTTTGGTTCCACCGTCCAGAGCAGCTCATCGTCGTCCTGGAGCTCCAGCGACTTGCGGGTGCGCGCGACGAATTCCTTGACCTCCTCAAGCGAGGTCAGTGATTCGATGGACAACATGGGCGCGAAATGGTCCGCCTTGGGGAGATCCGAACCGCTAGCCAGCGCCGCGCCAACGCGCTGGGTCGGTGAATCTGGCGTGACCAGCTCAGGGTCGTCCGTTTCGAGTGCTCGCAGCTCGCGAAACAGCGCGTCGTACTCACTGTCCGTCAGCAGCGACTGCTGCAACTCTGGATCAAGGCTGTAGTAGCGCTCATCCGCGGCGAGAATCTCCGCGCGGAGCGCCTCGGCACGGGCCTTCGCGAAGCGTCGTTTCGCGGGGTCGGTCGATCTCGAAGGAGTCGGCATTGCGGCCAGAGGATAGCCGCCGCTACAGCGCCGCTCCAACATGCCTCGGCTGACCTTGACGGCCAGTGTCCGTCGCGACGTCGCGGACCTCGCCCGGATCAGAACGGCACATGGTCCTCGATCGCATCTGACGAGCGGTCAGGAGGCCCGATGTCCTGCGCTGGCTCAGACTTCCCATGCGCCGATCTGTTCGCGGCTGGCGCCACCGGCCGGTAGCCGTCGTAGGGCACTTCGTTCCGTGGCTTTGCGACGGTGCCGTCGGCACGTTGATACGCGCCCTTGCGAACCTCCACGAACGCCTGTCGACCCACCAGCTCTTCGCTGCGAACTTCCACGCGGCCTTGGCTCGGCAGGCCCAGCGCGGCAAAGATGTCGCGCACCCGCGAGCGGCCGCGGTCGGAGAAGACCAGGTTGTCCCAGCAGGCCAAATGCCCGACGTGTTGGCCGTCGGCGACCCGAAGACACACGCCCCACATTGGATCGCCTGCTTTCGACGTGGATTCGCGTACCAGAGCAATTTCACACAGATATGTGCCCGGAGGCACGCTGATGTAGTCCTCGAGATTCTCGAAGTCGACTTCCACGGGAGTCTCCTTTGGGTTTCGATCGTTTTCCTGGGGGTTGATTGCAATCGTCCGGGTTGCAATACCAAGGCATTGGATCTCACCCTTTCCGCCACTTTTCTCTTCGCTCTGCCAGTCTGCCTGTGACGTCACCCTCTACCGCTGTGCCGGCCTACGTCGATCTGGCGAAGACGCACTACGAGAACTTCCCGGTGGGATCCATCTTGGTGAAGGACCCCGAGCGCACGCACCTGCATCGGATCTACGCATTCGCCCGCACGGCCGACGACTTGGCCGATGAACTGGTCGATCGAGACGCGCTCTTCGACTTCCGCGCGGCGTTCGAAAACCATCTGCCCGACTACCCTCTGCCCGAAGCTGTCGACCCGTTCTTCGCAGAGCTCCGTGAGACGATTGCCGAGTGCAAACTCGATCCCTTCCTCTTTCGCAGTCTGCTCGATGCGTTCGATTCGGACATCGAAGTGCGGCGCTACCAAGACGCGGAGATGCTCTACACGTATTGCCGCTACAGCGCCGCACCGGTCGGGCGACTCGTGCTTCGCGTGTTCGGTTATCGCGACGATGCGTTGGACAAACTGTCCGATCACATCTGCATTGGACTACAGCTGCTCAATCACCTGCAGGACATGCGGGATGATGTGCGCAGTCGCGACCGAGTCTACTTTCCCAAGAAGGACTTCATTCGTTTTGGCGCGAACATCAGCGACCTGCGCAAAGACGAAGCAACGCCCGAGCTGCGCAAGCTGGTGAAGCATTGGGCAAACGAAACCGCAGAGCATTTTCAAGCCGGTTGGCCGCTGCTTCGTTCGGTGAAAGGACGGCTTGGGCTGGAGCTTCGCGCGATCCTGCATGGGGCCGCGGCTGTCTTGGTGAAGCTGCGCTCGGGTGGCTATGACGTCTGCCGTGGCAGCAAGCCGTTCCGTCTAGGCAAGGTCGGGAAAGCCACCATCCTCTGCCGCGCGGTGGCGACTCGAGGGATGCCGGACGCATTCCGGGTTTCATGAGCGCTTCATCTACGTCGTCATCCGCTCCGTCGCCGACGGAGGCCAGCGTACATTCGGCAGGCGGCGTTGAAGTCGATCGCGATTCGGCGAAGCCGACTGAGGCTGGTTGGCCACCTGGTGCAGGACTCGCATCCGACGCCATCGTTCGCGCGGCAGGTTCGAGCTTCACCGCGTCGTTCGTGCGGCTGCCCAAAGATCAGCGCGCGGGAATGCGCACGCTCTATGCGTTCTGCCGCGTCGCCGACGATGCGGTGGACGATGCGCCGGATGCAGTGACAGGTCGGCGGTGGATTGGGTTCTGGCGAGAAGAGCTGGAGCGCATCTTCGAAGACGGTCTCGAGCCACGCACCGACTTGGGCAATGAACTTGCGTCAACTGTGGAGCGGTTTGGCATCGAGTCTCGCCACCTGTTCGCATTGGTCGAAGGGATGGAGTCGGACCTCACAGCCACCGAGTTCGAAACCGTCGAAGACGTCGACGAATATTGCTACCACGCTGCTTCGACCGTGGGGCTCGCTTCGCTCTCGATCTTTGGTGTCGCGGGATCGGTCGCTGAGACCTTTGCTGAGCAGTTGGGCAAGGCGCTGCAGTGGATCAACGTGCTCCGCGATCTGCATACCGACGCAAAAGACGGTCGTGTCTACGCACCGCGGGCTTGGCTCAAGAAGGAAGGAATCGAGGTCGACTGGCTGCGTGGTGAAGGACCGCCTGACGCCTTTGCTGCCAACGGACCAATCGACAAGCTGGTCGATCGTCTCGGCGACGAAGCGGAGCGGAGGCTTGACGCAGCCAGACGTGCGCACGATGCACTGCCATCTTCAGAGCGGCGCAAGCTCGACACACCACGAGCCATGGCGCAGGTCTATCGCGAACTGCTTCGCCGCCTGCGGGTTCGCGGTGGTGCCATTTGTGATCCGCCCATGAAGTTGAGCCGTGGCCGCAAGCTTTGGCTGATCGCGCGATCTCTCGTCCGCCGTTCGTTCTAGCTGCATGAGTCAGTCAGTGCGTCGCGGGTTCGTTTTGGGTGGCGGTGTCGCAGGACTCGGTGCCGCATTCGGGCTCGTGGATCGTGGCTACCGCGTCACGGTCATCGAGCCGCGCAAAGAACTGGGCGGACGGGTGTTCTCGTTCGACGACCCGCATTTGGGGCGGTTGGACAATGGTCCGCACGTGATGCTCGGCTGCTACCGCGACATGCGTGCGCTGCTGCGTCGACTCGGAACGGAAGGGGAGTTCGCACAGCCCGGCCGGCTCGTGGTGTCCTACCGCACCGAAGGAACTTCAGGACCATCAGGGGAACTCCAGGAGCCGCGGAGCGCGCGCCTCGCGTTGCCGCGCGGTCTTCCGACGCCCTTGGGGATGCCGCTGGGCTTGGCCAAGTTGCCGCTCGGACCCGGTGGACGCCGCCGGGCGATGCGTGGTCTCCTGGCGTCGGTCCGGGAGCCTCGCGCGGAAATGTCCATCGCTGCGTGGTGTGCGCTGCACGGGCAGCAAGGTGCTCCCGCGGATTGGTTTTGGACGCCGCTCTGTCGAGCGGTGATGAATGCCGCACCAGCCGACGTTTCGGCGCGCCTGTTCCTCGCGACGTTGCGGGAAGCGTTCTCCGGTCGGGCATCCAGGGCTGCGGTTTGGTTGGCGCGGCGACCTTGGGGTGCGTTGGTTGGTGAGGCGGCGCGAGACGTGTTTGCCGCGACCGGAGTGGAGGTGCGGCACGGCGCTCGGGTTGCTGCGATCGAATGTGATCGCGAACACCAGCGAGTGGTCGGTCTCGTAGTTGGCGAAGAACGCGTGCCGGTCGGTCCTGACGATCTTGTGGTGAGCGCGGTGCCTGAACGCGCCTTTCGTCGATGGCTTGAAACAGACTCAGAGTCGAACGATCCACACGGGCAGCAGGGTTTGCACGCCGCCCCGCCGATGGCCTCGTCACCAATCGTTTCGGTCTACTTCGAACTCAAGTCGGTGAGCTCTGAGTTCTTGACGCAGCGAGATGGGGACCTCATCAACCTGGTCGGCGGCTCGCCGTTTCACTTTCTCTGCCGCACACCCGGCGAACCGTTCACGCGATTCGCGCTCCTGTCGGGTGGCGACCGGTCGCTGGATGGATGCAGCGTCGCGGCCATCGAACAGTTCGCTCGCGAGCAGCTTCATCGGTGTTGGCCGGCGTTTGAGGTTGATACCGCCGCGACGGTGCGCGTGGTCAAGGAAGCGCATGCGACCTTCGTCGCTGCTCCCGACTGGGCGGATCGACAGGCTCCTGGCATGGCCCGGTTGGGAACCGCGCAGCCTCTGCAGAATCTTGCGGTCTGCGGTGACTGGACCAACACCGGGCTGCCGGCGACCTTGGAAGGCGCCGCGCGTTCGGCCCGTCTCATGCTCGCAGCACTGGACCGGGACCGCACCGTCTAGATCTGGGACTGAAGTGCGCTGATCTCGGCAACATCGCCCGGTTGAAGCCGCCACAAAACCGGAGAGTCAGGCCCGCCGTGCAGTGCTGGTTCCAAGGCTCGTGGAGAGCGCAAAATCCGCTTCGGAGAGAGGATTTCTGAGTCGATACCTACTGAGAAGACCATGGCCACGGTCCCCATATCGACGCCGTCTGACCTCAATGCGCATCCCGTTCATCAACCGCCAACCAAGCTTGGTCTCCCGCCTCTTGGGGCTGGTGATGATCGCATTGATTGTGCCGATGGTCGTGTGCTTCGCGCTGCTGTACTCAAGCCAGGAAGATGCGCGTGACCAAGACGTGAAAGATCTGCGCAGCACGCTGCAGGGTCAGCACGATAGTCAGACGTCGCTCTTCGTGCAGTTCTTGCGCAAGCAGGCGAGGGGAATCGGCGAGGCGCTGGATGAAATCACCCGCAACTCGATCCTCAAGAAAGAAGAAGATCCGACGCAGCTGAAGAAGATTGTCGAGGCGTTGCGCAACCTCACTTGGGTCGCGGACATCGAAGTCGTCAGAGTCGATGACGGGGCGAAAGGGAAGGCAGCAGAGCGTCCGTACGTCCCAGCGGAGCTCAGTCGTGACGAGCTCGTGACTCATGGCAAGCCGGCAGTCATCAAGATCGAAATGCAGGCCGACGCCGCACGGCCTTCGTTCACGATCGCGAAAGTACGCATCTGGATCGATCAGTTCGTACTTGCTCAGAACATCCAAGTGACCCACGACTCCATGCGGATGCAGGGTGACGAGCAGGATGCGCGTTTGGAGTCGCGCAACGCGAGCGATCGTGAGACGTTGTTCTGGGCACTGTTTGGTCTGGCCGCATCGCTCATCACCACGATCATCTGGTCACTGCGAACGATCCTGTTGAAGCGGATCAAGCAGCTCAACGAGACTTGCGGGCACGTGTTGAATGGTCGGCATGACGTGCGCGTCCCGATCCAAGGAGACGACGAGCTCGGTCGCGTTGCTCGTTCGTTCAACGGGGTGCTCGACGAGTTGGTGGAGCAGCAGGAAACGCTCGAAGTCCTGGTGGAGCAGCGGACGATTGAGCTGGAAGAACGGAACACCGACTTGGCGAGTGCGGTGGCTGAAGCTCAGGCTGCAACGCGAGCGAAGAGCGACTTCCTCGCGGTCATGACGCACGAGATTCGCACGCCGATGAATGCGGTCGTGGGTGCGACGGAGCTTCTGAAGGAAACCAACCTCAGCCTCGAACAAGGCGAGCACGTCGACACGGTGCAGGAGTCCGGCAGGCTGCTGCTCGCGCTGATCAACGACGTTTTGGACTTCTCGAAGACCGATGCGAACAAGCTCGAACTGGAGAACCTGCCATTCGACCTCCGCTACGAGTTCGAGAACGTCTATCGCATCATGGAGGGCGCCATCTGTGGCCGCGGGCTAGACCTCTCCTTCGTCGTCGACGAGACGGTTCCCAGCTCCGTCTGCGGCGACGCTGTGCGCTTGCGCCAAATTCTGCTCAACCTGTTGAGCAACGCCGGCAAGTTCACCAGCGACGGTGGCGTGGAGTTGACGGTGAAGTCGGATTTCTCGGTCGCAGACGACTGCAAATTGCACTTCGAGGTTCGAGACACCGGGATCGGCATTCCGGAAGCGACCCAGTCTCGGCTCTTCGAGGTGTTCTCGCAGGCTGATTCATCGACGACGAGACATTACGGGGGCACCGGGCTTGGATTGGCGATCTGCAAGCGCCTCGTTGAGCTGATGGGTGGAGAGATCGGCATCCGTAGCCAAGAGGGAGACGGGAGCGTTTTCTGGTTCACGATCGTGTTGAAGCGACCAACTCCGAAACAAGAATGCTCTGTGCGTGAGCGGACGAACCTCGAAGGCATGGCGATCGCCGTTGTTTCAGAAGACCAGCCGTTGCTGGACGATCTCTACGGTTTCGCAGCTGGTTGGACCTCTGGCCTCGAGGTCTACTCGCCGGATCAGCTCGATCGCTTGAAGGAAGACCTCAACAGCATTGATGTCGTGCTGCTCGATGAGCGCCATGCGAACGAAGCGACGCGCCAAACGCTCAGCGCGCTCGGCAAGAACGTGGTGTTGCTCAGCGAGAACGTGGAAGGCGAGTCGGCCAAACTGCTGCGTCGCGCGGAGATCTTCCGCCCCGACCGACGCCAGGTTGTGCGCTGGAACCTGGGCCAAGTGCTCCTACCGCTGACGCCGGGCATGAAGAAGGCTCGAAATTCGGAGGATCAGGCAGCGCCCGTTGTCGTTCGGGACTTGCTCGTCGCGGAAGACAACGCGGTGAACCAGAAAATCGTGATGGCCATGCTTAAGAAGCTTGGCTGCAAGGTCACCATGGCGTGCAACGGCCAGGAAGCCGTGGATCACCTGGAGAAAGCGACCTTCGACCTCGTGCTTCTCGATTGGCAGATGCCGATCATGGACGGTATCGAGGCGGCGAAGACGATCCGTCGTCGCGAGAAAGAGACCGGTCGAAAACCGTCCATCGTTGTTGCGCTTACCGCAAACGCGAACACCGAGTCCAGGCAGCAGTGCCTCGATGCGGGCATGAATGACTTCATGTCCAAGCCGGTGCAGAAGAAGAAGCTCGCCGCGATGCTCGACAAGTGGTGCGAAGGCAGCGAAGTGACGCCGCCACACAACGCGAACGTCTAGACCAAACGGTTCGCTCGCAGGCGCTGCGAGGAATGAGGGCCGCTAGTTTGCCGGCTTCGCGTCAGCAAGCGCAGCTCGAAGAGAGCTGTCGAGGTCCGGACAAGCAAACTCGTAGCCGTGGGTCTGCGCGCGTGACGGTGCAACGCGCGTGCTGGCCAACAACAGGTCTTCGCCCTTTTGGCCGAACAGCAGCTTCACAGCGAAAGTTGGTAGCGGCAGGATTGAGGGTCGATTCAGCATCACCGCAAGCTCGTGCGTGAACTCCTTGTTCCGCACGGCGTCGGCGTTCACCACGTTGAAAGGCCCGTCGATCGCTTCGTTGTCGGCGACAAACCGCAGGCACCCAACCACATCTGGAAGCGCCACGTAGCTCATCCACTGCATCCCGCTGCCTATGTGCCCGCCCAGGCCGAGTTTGAATGGTGTCAGCATCGCTTTCAGTGCGCCGCCACTCTTGGCGAGCACGATTCCGAGGCGCGCGTGGACGACGCGGATCCCAGCGGCTCGGGCTGGGTCAGCCGCCTGTTCCCAAGCGACACAACCGTCCGCAAGGAACCCGGTGCCCGCCGGAGAGTCCTCATGGACGCATTCGTCGCCGCGGTCGCCGTAGAAGCCGACGGCCGAAGCGCACACGAGCACGGTCGGCTTCCGCTCCAGCCCCGCGAGGGTGGTCGCGACCAGCTTCGTGCCGTTCACGCGGCTATCGACGATCCTGCGTTTCTTCTCCGCGGACCACCGTCCGTCCGCGATGCTCTCGCCAGCCAGATGGAACACCACGTCGATACCTTCCAAGGGCTCCGCCGGCAGCACGCCAGACGCTGGATCCCAACCAAGCGAGTCCGGACCCTCGGGCGAACGGGTCACGCGAAGGATCCGTTCGGTGGACGCGTCGCGTACCAGCGCTGCGATGAGTTCGGTGCCGATCAGGCCGCTGGCTCCGGTGATCGCGTAGCTGCGCTTGGCTGTCTCGTCGACGTTGGATGGGGGGGTGGGCATGCGGAGCTGTCGAGCAGCGATGGTTCACTGAAGAACGAATTTGAAATGCACGCGGCCCTGCGAAGTTTCATTCGGCGCCGACAGCACGTGTCAGGAACGCGGCGATGGTAGAGCGCACAAGCCCCAGGATCGAATCTCGCGATGGACTCACCCAGCTCGAGCTGTTGGGGCTGGGGTTCCTGATGTACCTGGTGCTGCTGCCCGCAACGCTGCCGGTGCCGGTGCTGCGCGAGTTCGTCCAGGAGCGCTTCGACGTCAGCGAGTTCCTCACTTCGGCGTTCATGTCGATCAACATGGTCGGGGCCGTCCTCGCGGCTCCCCTGGTCGGAGTGTTCGCCGACCGGTTTGGCGGTCGCCCGCGTATCCTTCTGATGGGCATCGCGGCGAACGCCGTGCTCACCGCGTCGCTGACGCTGGACGTGTCGTTCCCGATTTTCATGGCCCTGCGCTTCTGCGACGGCGCGGCGCACATCGTGTGCGTGACGCTGATCCTGTCGCTCGGCGCAGATCTCGCCGGCACGAGGCGTGGGCGGGTGATGGGAACGCTCGGTGGTGGTTTGACGCTCGGTGTCGCATCCGGCGCGGCGATCGGCGGTCAGATCGGCAACTCAAACCCGCTCGTGCCGCTTTGGACCGGGTCTCTGGTGCTGTTTTTGGCACTTGTGCTGGCGGCGTGGCTCTTCGTTCGTGGCCGGCTTGGGGACCACAGGCGACGGGTTCCAACGGCTGCTCCCGAATCGCATGGTTCGGAAGCGTCAAGCGACACCGTGTTGCGACCAGGCTGGCGCACCATCGCGCGCCAAAGCTGGGAGAACCGAGCGATGTTCGTCCCGTTCGCGTTTGCGTTTGTTGATCGCTTCACGGTCGGCTTCTTCACCACGACCTTCACGCTCTCCATGCAGCGACTGCACGGCATGGATCCGAGCCGCGTGGGCATCCTGCTCGCGTGCTTGCTCATGCCGTTTGCACTGCTGTCCTATCCCGTGGGCAAGCTTGCGATGCGTTCGAGCCGCGTGCACCTGACGTGGATCGGGAGTCTGGTTTATGGCGTGGGCGTGATGTCGTTGATGTGGTGGCCGCCAGGAGCGCTTCCGTTCCTCATGGTTGCGCTTGGCATCTGCTCTGCGGTGATGTTCATCCCCGCGCTGCTGATGGTTACCGACCTGGCGACCAAGACCGCGCGCTCCACCGCGATGGGTGGTTTCAACGCTGCAGGTTCACTGGGCTTCATCGCCGGTCCGTTGGTTGGCGGCGCGGTGAGTCAAACGGTGGCCGGGAGCCACGGTTGGTCGACGGGCTACACCACGGCCTTCGTTGTCGCGGGAGCGAGTGAGATCCTGGTGGTGATGCTCACCTTGCCGTGGTTGCTGCGTCTACGTCGCACTGGGCGGACGACGTAGCTCTTGCCGAATCTGGTTTCGAATCATTCCAAGACCAGGTCGGCCGGAATTTTCGCCGAGGTGAATGGACCGAAGAGCTGCTGTTCACCGCTGCGCCAGCCGGTTTCGCTGCTGGAGCCAGATGGTCGCTCGACCAGGAAGTAGATCGAATGTGCCTCGTTCGGCACTAGCCACGCAATTTCGCGACCCAACAGGACGGGTGGGAATTGTCTGGAGCCCAGGGACACCGGTTCGCCCTGCGGGCCGACCGGTGGTGGGCCAAACCACATGCCTACGCGCACTTCGCCAGACGGCGTGACGTCCGCCGCGCGCACGACCATGCGGTGCTCGGTCAAGCGATCGCGTAGGTCGATCGTGCCAACGTCGATCACGCCCTCCTGACTGGCCTTGGGTAAGTCTCCGGCGTCGATGCGGTACACCTCGGTGGCTGCCGTCACGGAAACGGAGCTCGGAGCGTTTGGAAAGGAGTGCGCGAAGCGTCCCTGTTCATCGAACAGGATCCATTGGACGCGTTCGGCACCTCCGGCTTCGGTAACCATGATCTCCACGCCGCGGCTG
>CBESZZ010000029.1:0-14240 GCA_965534055.1 uncultured bacterium
CCATCGATCCGAAATGCACCAGCCGCAACTCTTGGTCGAGCACCTCCCGCTCGAAGAAGTCCAAAGACCAAACCGGAGCGCGGTCGGTATCAGTGAGGAACGTCACCACCGCATGCACACCAACCAAGTCAGCCTTCGTTGGTTCCCCGTCATCCCACGCCCGTAGCACCACGCGCATACCGAGCCAGTTCAGCGGCATCTGCAAGAGCTCGTGCGCATGATCGAAAGTCAAGCTGCTGCGATCCGCCGCAGCCGAGCTAGTCAGCACCAACACCTTGCGCGCGAGCTGCGCCGATGGAGCGCTCCCCGGGTTGGTTTGACCTGCCTGTGCCCGCGGTTGCATGCGCGAACCGCTGAGCAGCGAGACCAGCACGAAGAGGCCCGCCACGAACCGCATGGTTCGCAGAATTGGGGCGCTGAGGCCGAGTCGAAACTCGCCAGAGCGACAAGAGAGTACGGACGGATGCCCGGAGGCAACCGCTGCTGCGGATTCCATCGTTTTGGGATGCACGTTTGGGGTGGGGTGGCGCCAGCTAGTTTTCGACTTGGCATCCCACCTGCCTGTAGTGGCGAACGGCCCGTGCCAGCGTCCGCAAGTCCAGTGCTGGCCAAGCCCAGAAGGTTCTGGATCGCTTCACACATTCGCCCGGCGGTCGGTGGGTGCTGGGTGCGTCCGTTGCTGCCGCGATGAAGGCGACCGGTGTCCTGATGTGAGCCAACTGCGGAGCCCTGCCGAACCACTCGTGCACGGATGCGCGACACGGTGTGGCGGCCTCCACCACATGGACCGGATTCCTCCATGCCATCAGAACTGCCGGCACACCACGCACAGGCCACCCGTCCGACCAAACCAGCCCGAAAAATGGCGATCGAAAGGGGGGCCAAGTGCGCAAATTCGCAGGCGATGGGAGAACTCCTTCCCAACCCACGGCAGAATCTCGCCCATGACCGACAGCACGGCCCCTGTCCCCCCATCCCACGGCGACTCCAGTTCTGGAGGTGGCGGATCAGGAACGAGTCATCCAGAAATCACGGTTCGAGTGATCTTGCTCGGAATCATCCTGTCAGCGGTGATGGGAGCCGCCAACGTCTACATCGGACTGAAAGTTGGCTTGACCGTCTCGGCATCCATCCCCGCGGCGGTGATGGCGATGCTCGTGTTCAAGTTCGTGTTCCGTCGGAACTCGATCTTGGAAGCGAACCAGGTGCAGACCGCGGCCTCTGCCGGTGAATCACTGGCGGCGGGAATCATCTTCACGATGCCGGCGTTGATCCTGATCGGCTACTGGCAGGAGTTCGACTTCTGGACGGTCACCGGGATCGCTTTCACCGGCGGGTTGTTGGGCATCCTGTTCATGATTCCGATGCGCAAGGTCTTCGTCATCGGGCGCAAGGATTTGCCGTATCCCGAAGGCATCGCGTGCGCTGCGGTCTTGGAAGCCGGCGCAGGAGAAGTCGAGGGTGAGACGCCCGAAGAAATCGCGCGGGACAAGTCAGCAGCCACTGCGCTGCTGTTTGGCGGCGCGATCGGTGCGCTCTACAAAGTTGCCGAGAAGCTGTTCGGCTTGTGGAACGCCACCCTGGAGACCGCGCAAGCTGCAGGTGGACGCTTGTTCTACTACGGCACCGACGTGTCGCCGATGCTTATCGCCGTTGGGTTCATCGTGCGACTGAACGTGTCGGTCCTGATCTTCTTGGGAGGCTTCATCTCGTGGGTCGTTGCCATTCCGATCATGAGTGGCAACCTAGATCTTGCGAATGCACCATCGTTGACCGACTCGGCATGGGACCTTTGGGGAGGTCAGATTCGCTACTTAGGTGTTGGTGCAATGGTCGTCGGAGGCGTCGCCGCAATCGTCGGTGTTCGCGAAGGACTAGTAACTGCGGTTCGCGATCTGCTTTCACGCAACCGCGCGGCGGCTTCGACTGACGACCGCGACCGCGACTTGCCAGGCGGAATCATCGCTGGACTGTCGGTCGTGTGTTTGGTGCTGATCGCAGTCATTTACTACGCGTTCACCAAGAATGTGGGGATCACGCTTGTGACGACCATCGCCATGGTGCTCATGGCGTTCTTCTTCACAGCGGTAGCAAGCTACATCGTTGGCTTGGTTGGCAACTCGAACAGCCCGGTCTCGGGAATGACGATTACTGCCGTGCTCGCCACCGGCGGCCTGCTGTGGCTGTTCGGTTTCACCGGCATGGAGTTCATGGTCGGGACGTTGGGCGTTGCAGCGGTTGTTTGCTGTGTGGCATGCACCGCAGGCGATGTTTGCAACGACTTGAAGACCGGGTCTTTGGTCGGTGCAGCGCCTTTCCGTCAGCAGAAAATGCAGATCCTCGGGGTTTTCATCGCCGCTTTGGTGATGGCTCCCGTGCTGAACCTGCTGCACGAAACCGAAGGCGGCATGGGTAGTCGCACCTTGCCCGCACCTCAGGCGCAGCTCTTCGCAAACCTCGCGCGCGGCTTCGCCGGCGAAGGCGACTTGCCGTGGCACTTGATCGGGATCGGAGCCGCTGTTGGCCTCGCGATTCACCTCACGGACATGGTCCTCAAGGCCAAGAAAGCTCCCTTCAGGCTATATCTCATGCCTCTAGCGGTCGGGATGTATCTACCGTTTGGTCTCGCAACGCCGATCCTGGTTGGCGGTTTGATCTCCTGGTTCGTCCTTCGCGGAGCGCGAACAGAAGCTGGCCAAGAGAAGCGTGCCTATCGTGGTGTGTTGTTCTCATCCGGTGTGATCGCCGGCGAAGCGCTGATGGGTGTTGGAATTGCGATTCTCACCACGACGCTTGGCAAGGACACCACCGGCGAGAACGTTGTGGATGGCATGAACCTCGGGTTACCAGCCGACACGTTGCTCTGGACGAGTCTGGCAGCCTGCTTGTTCGCCGTGGGCGCCTACTTGATATTCTCGAAGCCCGCGCCTCAGGACCGCGTCACCGACTGACAGGACTTTGGCTAAGATTCGCAACGGCCCTCGAAGGCCGTTGCGAACTTCCGGTCGCCGACCAGCTTGCCGAAACACAGGGGTTCGAGCGGACCTGCACAAATGGTGCTGTGGTCTGACTCGCAACCGCTTCTTCTGTCAGATCGCGCCCCCGCAGAACATGGTGCGGTCTTCCTGCACCGAAGAGCGATGCTCGGTTCCTACACAGGGTCTTTCACCGGCACCGGGGCTTTTCCGGGCAAGGCGATCACCGCGAGTGTTGCCCGCGTGCGGCGATTTCGGTACGACCTCCGCGGCCCGAACTTTCTCGCGATAGGTGTTCCGGACGGACTACGGCGACAACGCCGGAACGCCCTCTCATCAAGCAGCTGATCTCGCGGACCGAGTTGCGTCCGCGCGATCGACTTGCCAGTGGCTACCCGGCCATCAACCGCACCACCGCGGATGGGACCGAATCCCACCCTGAGGCGTCGCTAACGGCTACGAGTTGTCCGCAGCAGCCGCGACGCCTTCGCTACCACTCGCAATCTGGGCGGCGGCATTCGCCTTCGACGAGTGCTTCCAAAACCGCTGCACGCGCTCGCGTGCACGGCGGAGCACAGAGCCTTCGGGATAGCAGTTCGATTCTTCGTCAAACGCACCCACCGTCACGTCGCCGCCCATCATCAGACTCATCGCTTCTTGGATTGTGTCGACGGCGCACACCTTGAACTTTCCGTTGTCGCAAGCTTCGACCACGTCGGGACGCAGCATCAGATCGCCGACGTTCCCCTTGGGAATGACGACACCCTGCTTGCCGGTGAGACCGCGCGCGGCGCAGACATCGAAGAAGCCTTCGATCTTCTCGTTCACGCCACCAATCACCTGGATTTGACCGCGTTGGTCGATCGCTCCGGTCATCGCCATGCCTTGCTGAATCGGCACTTCAGCCAACGCGGAGAGCAAGCAGCACGTCTCAGCACCGGATGCGGAGTCGCCGTCGATGCCGCCGTAGCTCTGCTCGAACGCGAGCGATGCACTGAACGCCAGCGGATGCTCAGCCCGCATCAGACCCTGCAGCAGCCCGCGCAGGATGTGGAAGCCCTTGGTGTGAATCGAGCCCGACATGGACGCCATGCCCTCAATATCGATCACGCCACCTGTGCCGGCACCGACGCTCGCAGTGATGCGCGCAGGGAATCCGTAGGTCAGTGGCCCGGCCTGCATGACCGCCAATCCGTTGATTTGACCGGCGACTTCACCCTCGGTCTCGATGCGAATCCCGCCCTCGGCAATCATCTCTTGGAACCGACGTGATGGCAGCGACGCACGGTGCTTTGTGCGGTCGATGGTTGTGCGTACGTGTTCGGCGTTCACGATTTCCGCGCCACTCTTGCGAGCGACGTAGGCGGCTTCACGCGCAATGTCGATCACGCGGCTGAACCGTGATGTCAGTCGATTCTTGCGGCCGCCAATGCGCGCACCGTGTTCTGCCAGGGCCGCAATCGAAGATGCATCGAACGGCTGCAAACCTTCGACTTCGGCAACGCGGGCCACCACGTGGCCGTAGCGTTCGACGCCGTGCTTATCCCGCGGGATGGTGGTCTCGAAATCTGCGAGGACCTTGAACAGTTGCGCGAAGTCAGGATCGCGTTGGTCGAGCATGTAGTAGAGACCCGCGTCCCCCACGAGAATCACGCGGACCTGGATGGGGATTGCTTCGGGCTTGACCGCGGGCGCCTGCACGAGCGTACCAACTTCGGACGGCACGATTTCTAGCCTGGACGTGCGCAGCGTGCGCACGAGTACTTTCCAAGCGCCCGGTTCACTCAACACGTCCCGTGCGTCGAGCACCAAGAACCCACCATCCGCACGAAGCAACGCTCCGGGCCGCACACGGTCGTAGTCGGGGCTCTTGTCTTGGGGGCCCCACAGTGGCTCTACGGTGCCCAACAGGTTCGAGAGCGTCGGGGTGTTCTCGATAACCACCGGGCAACGCTGACTATCGTCAACCTGCTCGAGGATGACGTTCACGCCGTAGCGAGCCTTGGGATCAAACCCTTCGCCTTCTCCACCGCGTTCAATCACGTCGTCGACAATCTCCTTCAGGAAGCTCGTCACGCCTTCGTGAGCGAACTCCTTACTGATCGCTTCAGTCCGTCCTTGGAGCAGTTGGCGCACGGTGTTCTCGGCGAGATCGCGGATTTCCTCCATCGCCTTTCGACGCAGATCACCAATTTCTTCACCGATGCGGCCGAGCTGTTTCTGCCGTTCCGGATGAGCGTCCTTGAAGCGCTTCCACTCCTCGTCGCTCACCTTCTTTTCATTGTGCGCGGTTTCGAACTCCTCAGGGGACACCGGCTTGCCCTCGAACACGGGGAACACCAGGGTCTGGCCGCCGTTTGGCGACTGGATGGTGACCAGCGCGAGTCCGTCTCCTTTGAGCTCCTCCTTAAACGGTTCCGTCAGCGCTTCGATGCGCGTGTTGGCCGCGGCTTCGATGGCTTCACGCCGTGTTTTCACGAGGTCGTCTCGCAGCGCTTCGCTCAGGCCCTTTTCAAGGAACTCACCGAGCTCGCGCATCCGTCGACGGAACATCCGTCCCTTTCCAGCCGGCAGCGAAATCAGTCGCGGGCGATCTGGGTGCACGAAGTTGTGGACGAAGCAGCGATCGAGCCGAGGCTCACATGGCAAATCCAAGTCCTTGATGACGCGTCGCACGGTGGTCATTCGACCTGACCCCACCAAACCGCGCGCGTACACGTTCTGGTCAGGCGCCTTGGTCTCGAGTGCGAACCGCAAGGATTCAATCGCTTGCTCCTGCCCCACGACGCCGGTCTCTGGGGTGATCTCCGCAGTCGTATTGAACGACAAGGTTTTGGGGTCGCACCTCCAGCGCAAAAGATCGGAAGAGAGTGGCGACGGCGTGGGCTCTGGTGGCGTAGGCACGGTTGTCTGGGTCATCGGACGACGGAAGAGCGCCTGAGCCCAGAGCAACGAAAGTCGCCCGATCCAGGCAGACGCAGGGGCGGACACCATAGCGCGGGGCTGGTGCCCACGGTTAGCGCGTTTGGGCGTCGCAGCCTTGCACGGCAAGCCCACGACCCGGAGCCTTAGAGCATGTTTGCAGACTTACCCCCGCATCGCCCCCGGCTCTGTCAAGAGCGCACCCGCGTGACTCAAGCCGTCGCGGCTGGCTCAAGGCCATCGAAACGCGATCCCCAGCCAGCGCGGACTGCGGCGATCTTGCTTCTTGCCTCGTGTTTGTCAGGGATGAGCTGCCAGGGCCCAACCGCGAAGAAGACAGCGACCACTTCGCAGCCATCGTTGGAGAGAGCCGCCCAGCAAAAGGTCGTGCGGTTGCTCGACCAACTTGTGGACGTTGGCACGCGAACCTTCGTGGGCCCCGACTTCCACGCCAACAGACTTGGTGACTGGCGGGTGCAAGACGGCGCGGCCTTGTGTGTCCGAAGCGCGTACGCGTGGCCTTATCGCACCCTGCATGTAACCACATGGGAGCTCGCGGATTCGAAGCAACCCGGGAACCCCGCCTCCGGGTTGGATTGGCAGCTCTCCGTAGAGGCACGCAATGCCGCGCAAGCTGCCAGCGATCAGCCAATGTCAGACGACGCGGCAGTGGCCTACCTCTTGGCGCCAGGAGGAGCGGGCCTCGACCCTCGCGCTAGCGCGCTTGTCGCGGCTGCGCCTGGCCCCGACGGCGGACTTCTACTCGGCATGGACGGCACGGGGCATCTGTTCGCGCGACCGTTCACTGCAGCAGCCGAAGTTCCCATCGCGCGCAGCGAAAAGGCATGGTCTGAGGGCTTACGTTCGATGCGACTCACCCTGCACGTGCACGCGCCGACTGCGGCAGATGCCTCTGGCGCGCGTGCCGTTCTGACGGCTTCACCGGCAAACACACCAAACACTCCGCAGCTCGAACTCGCGTTCGACTTGGAACCGTGTTTCGACCGCGGCACCGTTGCCTTGGTTTCGCACCCCGGAACCAAGGCGGAGAATTGCCGACCAGTGGGGTTTGGATTCAGCAACCTGTCGCTCCGCGGTGATCGGTTCCGCTACCGACCCGAATGCACCCAAGGCCCGGTGGTGTCCTGTCTATACACACGATCACAAGGCACCCTTCGACTCACTGCGCAGTGCCCGCCGTTACCCAGTGACTGCGCCAACGGTTGGTCGCTACAAACCAGATCCCATGACGCGTTGCCCTGGCGGGAGATCGCGCAGGCCAACCGCGATCTAGCTGCAAGCACCGTGCGCTTCAGCGTCGAAGACGATGAGAGCCTTGCGCTGCAGTACCGCGTCTTGCCTGCATTGCCGTTTCCGACTGGATCCAGCGGAACCCTGGCAACCAGCGATGCGGCCAACGCGGCTGCAAAGCACGGATACACCGGCATGCTTCGCGCTGCCCCCACGGTGCCGGGTAGCACCAAGCTCGCCGCGATGTCATGCGTGCATCAAGTGCGGTTCGGCTACGGCAAGCCCGGCTTCCCTTGGAATCGGCAAGGACTTTGGTTCCCCCACGACGACCTCACCCGCCATGTCGCGGCTGCAGATCCAGACCTCCTGTTCTTCGCCGGCGATCAGATCTACGAGGGTGCAAGTCCAACGCGAGCGGACAAGTCGGGCGGTGAGAGTTCCCGCCTGGACTACTTCTATAAGTGGCTACTGTGGTGTGTGGCGTTCCGAGAACTAACACGTGAACGGCCAGCGGTCGTCATCCCCGACGACCACGACATCTTCCAGGGCAACCTGTGGGGCGCCGGAGGACGCTCGATCGACCGCGACACGAAGGGTGGGTACGTCATGCCTCCGGACTGGGTGGCCATGGTCGAACGAACGCAAACCAGTCATTTGCCTGCTCCGGCAGATCCGAACGCTGCGGGTCCAGGTTTCCGTGCCTACTTCACCAATCTGGTGTGGGGTGGCGTGGACTTCGCCATCTTGGAGGATCGGAAGTTCAAGTCAGGACCTCTAGGCACCGCCCCCGAAACCGGCTCAGGACGTCCAGATCACATTTTGGACCCAGAATTTGATCCAGAAACCGCGGACGTTGCCGGGGCCACGCTGCTCGGCCCCCGCCAGTTGGCATGGCTTCATCGCTGGGGAACCCAATGGCGCGGCATCCAGATGAAGTGCGCGCTCTCACAAACGGTCTTCGCCGGGCTCGCGACCCACCATGGATCGAAGAGCCAGTACCTCGTTGCCGACTACGACAGCAACGGCTGGCCGCAGACAGGCCGCAATCGAGCACTCCATGCGCTGCGAATCCCAGCGGCGATCATGATCGGTGGCGATCAACATCTCGCGTCCCTCGCTCAGCACGGCATCGACGATTTTGGCGATGCCGGTTGGTCGTTCTGCATGCCCGCGGCCGCGAATTTTTATCCTCGAAGCTGGATGCCACCCGTGCCGCCCGCGTTGCCCATCTCGAAGGAATGGGTCCAACGCGTACCGTCGGCAGCGGGCTTGGAACATCTGGGTTCTTACCGCGATGGGTTCGGCAACCGCGTGACGATGGCCGCCCATACGAATCCTGTGGAACAGCGCGATGCGCAAGGCGCACTGCGCGAACCACCCGCCCTCCACGGCGGGATGCCTGGTTTCGGCATCGTGGTCTTCGACACGGCCAGTCAAACGATCGAGGTGCAATGCTGGCCGCGGCACCAAGATCCAACCGCGCCCAACGCTGTCAACTATCCTGGCTGGCCCGTGACCCTCACGACCCAAGAGCAAGATGGACGCACACCAGCCGCATGGCTCGCGGACATCGAAGTGCATGGTGTCGAACGACCAGCCGTCACGGTGACTTCGACGGCATCGGGCGAGATCACGTACTCAAGGCGCGTCGATGGCCCCACGATCCGACTGCCGGTTTTTGCTGGCGACCAAGGCCCTTGGAACGTGCGCTTGGAGGACCTCAAATCCGGGCGCCGCGTCGACCTAACCGGTATGACCCCAGGCCCGAAACCTTGGAAGGTTGACTGGTCGAACGCCGGCGAGCCCGGTGCTCGAACGGGCAGGTAGTCGAAGGACCATCCGCTCGGTCGACTCTCGCGCGTGGCACTCCCGAACGCTTTCGTTGGGCTGAGTGCACACGAGCTGAGTGAGCAACCGGAGGCATGTTCACCTCCGGTGCTACTCACGCGGACCGATCAGTGCGTGATCTTCGGTTCCATCGTCTTGGCTTCTTCGACCCACTTGGCCACTTCGCTTTCCTTCGGCGGCACCTTGCACAGGTTTTTCTCGCCGTTGACCTCGGTCATCTTCGTCGTGAGGTTGTCTGGACGACGCATCTTCAGTTCCTTGACGGTGTCGACGCCTGCAGCCTCAAGCAGCTCGGCGTACTGACGCGCGACACCCTTGATGCGCATGAGGTCGGCCATGTTGGCCCACTTCAAAAGATGGTCCTCGGAGAGACCCGACTTCTCGGCCATCTCCGTGCGGCCCTTCTTGTCGCAGCAGAATTTCAGCAGGTGGTCGGTGTTGGTCACACCAGCGTCTTTGAGTTTCGCGCCGTAGGTGGGGCCGATGCCTTCGATTTCTTCGATGCTGTAGGACATGTTTGATTTTCCTTCGCGGAGAGCGCTTGGATGAAACGCCGAATCTGGATGCCAGACTTGGGAACCCAAATCTGATGCACGGGAACGAGGTGCTGGCGAATTACGGCCCGCCAGCGTGAGCGCACTTTCTGCAAAACAGGGCGTGGCGGCAAGAACGGATCGGGTGGAACGCCCCGCGAACTCGCGCCTCTTCGCCAGTTTTCCCTGTGCCTGTCAGCCCTGGCGCCGATCTTGCTTCCGGCGATCGCCTTCGGCAGGCTGCCCCCGGTAGAGCTCACGGATGGCGGGAACGAGGTAGTTGTCGAACGCTCGCTGCAGATCGTACTGCGGGCTGAATCCCCAATCCGCGCGGGCGGCGCTGTCGTCCACATCCTCGGGCCACGAATCCACGATCGCCTGACGCTGAGCATCCGGCGCGAACGAGATGTCCGCGTCCGGCCACTCGCGACGCACCAGCTCCGCGAACTCGGCGGCGGAAGGATTGAAGTTTGTGAGGTTGTAGACGTGCTTCGTCAGGGTCGACTTCGGTGCATCAGCGAGCTTCAACAAAGCATCGATTGCGTCGGGCATCGCCATGAATGGAATACGCGCATCCTCGCGCACAAAGCAGGCGTAGTTCTGACCCTGGGCCGCCGCGTGAATCATCTCTGGCGCGTAATCACTCGTGCCTCCTGACGGCACCGTGTCCGCCGAGATCAAGCCAGGAAAACGCACGGACCGAAAGTCGATGACCTCGGCCACGCGGTCCTTCGCAAGCTGGCGGTAGTGCTCGGTGTAGTACCGGCCCAAGTGTTCGCAGTAGAGCTTGTTGCAGCCGTACATAGTCTGTGGCCGCAGGTGATCCTTCTCCTGAACCTTCCCCGCTGCGGTCTTCGTTTCCAGATCGGGCATGCCGTACGCCGCGATGGAACTTGGAAACAAGAACTTCACCGTTTCACCGTGCGAGCGCGCCTGCTCGGCGGCGAGCTGCAGCAGGTTGAGAGTGCCGCCAACGTTGACGTGGTGAGCCATCTCCGGAGAGAACTCTGCACGCGTCGAGAGCAGTGCCGCGAGATGGTAAATCTCACGGATCTCGAACTTGGTCAACAATCGCTCAAGCAGATCGCGATCACAAATGTCGCCGACCGCGGAGTCCATGCACATCGCTCGAAGCGATGGATCAAGTTCGCGGATGTCCAGTGCCACCACATCGCGTCGGCCTTGCGCGTGCAGCGCCTCGATCAACCCGTGGCCGACTTCTCCACCGGCACCCGCGATCAGAACCGCGTCATTGCGTCGGTTGCCGCCGCGGTGGCGGGTTTGTTTCGATGAGGAACTAGTGTTCGAAGGTTTGGTCATGAACGCTTGCCTGCGGCGGGTACCGCGGTGGAACTGGGCGCGCGAAACATACTGTGCCGCGCCTCCAGAACGCAGTGTGGAGCGCCACGGCGGAGACCTTCATCTGCACGGAGACACCGCCAGGGCGAGGCCTTGGAGAACCGACCCTCAGCCCCAGAGTTCGCTTGACGGCGGCCCGACACGGAAATCGTCGATGGGCAAGGCCGGTTCGCGATCCGACGCGATCCACCAAGGCCCATCGAGATCGACAACGATGGCATCGCGGACGAGCATCATCGCGGGTGCGATCCCGAGCGAAGTAGCAACCATGCACCCCACCATCACCGCCATGCCTCGGGTCAGGCACGCTTCACGCAGGGCCAGCGCCTCCGTCAACCCACCCGCCTTGTCGAGCTTGATGTTGGCCATCGAGTACCGGGACACCAATCTGTCCAGATCCGCACGGGTATGCAGCGATTCGTCAGCGCAGATGTGGAACGGAAAGGTCAGCCCCTCAAGCGCCGCGTCCTTGTCGGCGGGTAGCGGCTGCTCGATCGCGACCACACCGCAGCCCGCGAGCGCCGACGCCATCCGAGTCAACAAGGCCATCGTCCATGCTTCATTGGCGTCGATGACGAGGGACGCGTTGGGCGCCGCAGCGTGGACGGCCGCCACCCGTTCGAGCACGTCCTCGCCGTCCAGTTTCAGCTTCAGCATCGGCCAATCTCGGTACGGCGTAGCTTTCGCTGCCATCGTTTCCGGCGAGGCCAGACCGACGGTTTGGCAAGTCGGGGTGAACTCCGGCGCAGGAATTCCTGCGATCTCCCAAGCGCGACGCCCCTCCTTTTTTGCACGCATATCCCAAAGCGCGCAGTCCAACCCATTGCGAGCCGCTCCGGCCGGAAGCATCTCCTGCAGCTCCTCGGCGTCGAGGTGGTCCCCACAGGCCGCAGAAACCTGCTGCATCTGGTCCTCCACGCTTGCCATGGACTCGCCATAGCGCGCGTAGGGGACGCATTCGGCACGCCCAGTCAGTCCATCGCTCGCGATCGTGACGGTCAACACTTCGGCTGCTGTCTTGACCCCGCGAGAGATGGCGAACGGCTCGCGAAGCGGGAAGGAATCTCTGGATGTCGTGACAATCATGTTCGCTCAGATCATGCTTCTCGCCGCGACATTCCGAACGACACAGGAACCCCCATGCACATCACCATCGAATACTGCGGCGTTTGAAACTACTTGCCGAACGCTTCCAGTTTGGAAGCGGCAATCCACCAGGCCATCCCGGCTGCGAAAGTTGAACTCGTTCGTGGCGGCGGCGGTGACTTCATCGTCACCGCGGACGGCAAAGAGATTTGGGACAAACGCGGTGCCGACGGGGACTTCCCCGAAGACCAAGAAGTCCTGCAACGCCTGAACGCTTAGCCGACCGCGCGATCTCAGCGCCCCTGCTTCGGAGCAGCCTTTGGTCGCGAAGGGCGCATGTTGAAGTTGTCAGGTTCAGGCGGCGTCGACACCAAGCTGCGATGACCGCCAGGTCCCACCGCGGCAACGCCGACCACGACCTCATCGAGACAAACGCCCGGCAAGCGCACGATGAATCCATCGCCGCGTGCGGTCAGCATCGGATCGCCCTTGGCTAAGACCAGTTCGTGCTCCCAATCGGGACTCGTGGTTTCGCGCCACACGAACGCGTAGTTCTCGGCCGAATCGTCAACCGGCATGAACGACAACAACGTGTCGTATGCATCGCGGGCGCCGCGCGCGCGCACACTCTCAGGCGGTGGCGGTGCGTTGGCCAATTCTCCCAACAGCGCGACATCAAGCCGGCAAACCTGAGCGAGGTAGTCGAAGTCCATGAAGTCCGGCAGATCCCCGTAGGGAGCGCCGTCCTTCTCCGTGACGTTTTGATGCTGACGCGAAAAGTCTTCGCGGGGTTCTGTGAACCGCGTGCTTGGGTATCCCTGTGCGAAGAACGGACGATGGTCGCCTCCGCGTCCGTAGCGGTCGCCTCGAAAGACCATCTTGACGTCGAAGCCTTCCACGTAACGCGATGCTCGCGCCGCGGCACGAGCCAAGCTTCGCCCGTTCGAATCATTCCCGCGCGGCGCGTAGGAAAACACCCGCACGTAGTCGTTGCGACGAATGCCATCCATGCCCATGGAGTTACCGACGATGTCGTTGGTAATCATCCCGCCGACGTCGGAGCCTTTGGCCGCGACCGACTGCGCGTGAGCGTTCGACCCAAGCAGCCCCATCTCTTCGCCGTCGTAAGCAACAAACAGAATCGTGCAACGGTGCGGAACCGATGCGAGCACCCGGCAGGCTTCCAAAATTGCGGCGGTTCCCGAACCGTCGTCGTTGGCTCCCGGCGCTTGACTCTTCGCGTCTTGGTTGTCGCCGTTGATGGAGTCGTAGTGACCGCCAATGATGAAGATGCGCTCGGGCTCCGTCGTGCCGGTCAGCCGGCCCACGACGTTGATGATCTGAGCGTCTTGACCCAAGCGCCGCGAAGTTACGCTGTAAGGATCACGACTCACCGTCAGTCGACCGCCTGTGGACGGCGTGTCGGCGATGGCAGTGAACGCTGCTGCCAAGGCATCGCGCGCCGCATCCGTGCCGCCATCGGGATCGTCGTCCCGAGCGATGCGCCCGGACAAGACATGGCGCGAATGAAAGCTCACGAGCGTGCGCACCGTGGACTCCAACCGGCTTGCCTCCACGCTTCCCACGAGTGTCGGAAGAGCCACGGCGGATCGCTCGAGAGTTTCTTGGGCGTGACCAACACCCCCAACCACGCACAAGAGGAGAGCAACCGGAAGACTGAGTCGTGCGAATTGAGGCATCGGTGAAAACCAGGAGTCTGGATCAATGGGCGGAGTCCGTGGCCGGGATCGGGATCGCGGCTACGGCAATCTAGCATGGCGACCTCGCGCGCTTGGAGCCAGTGGAGCCCTCGCCGGAAGTGCCTTTCGACAGTTTGCACCCGACCCCGTGCAACTCTGCGATGGCGTGCGCCATCAGCCATCCGGTAGAACGAACCCGTGATCCTCTACTACACCCCTGGAACCTGCTCTCTCGCACCAATGATCGCCCTAGCGTGGTGCGGGCTTCCGTACACCCTCTGCCGCGTTGCGCGTGAGGAACGGTTTGGTGAATTCTACCGAAGTTCGATCAACCCGCAGAGCCAGGTCCCAGCGCTCGCGGTGGCTGACAACAGCATCGTGACGGAGAACGCAGCGGTGCTGTTGCACATCGGCGACCGCACCAAGGCCAAGACCCTGGTCCCGCAAGTCGCCACGAAAGACCGCGACATCCTGCATCAATGGCTGTCCTGGTTGGGCTCAGAGTTCCACGTCGCCCACAAGCCGATCTTCAAGGCGTCGAAGTTTCTCGACGACGAGGGGCAGCA
>CBESZZ010000030.1:0-14235 GCA_965534055.1 uncultured bacterium
TCTTGAAGCCAAAGAACTCGGGGTTTGTCGGGATCGGCAACGAGACTCGAGTTGCGCCGCTGGTGAGTCGACCAAACCAAAGCGCAATGCCAGGGTCCCGCAGCCAAATTGCGCCAAACCGCGAGTTCAGGGGGGTGATGCGGCGTTCGTAGCTCAGCGCGAGGGCACTGAAGTTGCCGGGCGAACCGACGACATCAATATCCAGCGAGGTGCCAACCGTTGCTTGGCTAGCTAGCTGGATTCGGGGCGCGATTTGCCCAATCAAACTAGGCGTATCGAGGCTTCCGAGAACGAGCAACGCGAGGGCAAAGAAGCGCAAACGGTTCATCCGACGTCCTCCAATTCACGTCACGGCGGGAGCTGCGCACAGGAAAACGCATGACCGCGACGATGTGATGAATCGCAGCATAGATAAACGCCCGGTAGATTGATTCCGCCGATCCGAAAATTGCCGATTTCGCGGGGCACGGCCCGCGAGTCGTTAGACCGCGAACTAGTGCCGCGTGTACAGCGCAATCTTGCGCGTGCGTTCCACTGGCTCAGGCAGCGCGTACTCCCGCACCGCCTCCAAGATCCAAGTTCCCTTGGTGCCGCGCGCGAAGAACGTCGCAGGGATCTCGGTTTCTGTTTCCAGCCACAGCGCGATGCGCCCTTTCCGGGTCACCAACGGAGCGGCCAAGCGCAGCGCTTGCTCGGGACCCGCTACGGCCCGCACCGTCACCAGGTCCGATGCGGCGATCAGTTCCGGGTGGGTGGCGTGCAGCTGCTGTGCATCGCCTTGGATGGCGGTGACGCGGTCCATCCCTGCTTCCACCAGGCACTCCGCGATCGCACGGATCTTCTTGCCCGTGCGGTCGAGGAGCACGCCGTCGACATCTGGAAACAGTGCGGCGACGCCGACGCCGGGGAAGCCATTGCCGGTCCCAAGATCCAAGAACGACTCGACGCGCGCCGCGGTGCGCAGTAGCGCGATGGCCATGCTGTCCAGGGCGTGAAGCATCAGCGCCGCGTCGAAGTCCCGAATCGCCGTCAGGTTGATCGACTGGTTTCGGGTCAGCATTGCGCGCAGGTAGCGAACCAGCGCAGCCGGAATCTCCACGGGCAGACCCTGCAGACCCCAGCCTTCCGCCGCGGCCAACAGTTTGGCGGCGGACGCTTCAGCGTCGGGGAAGTCCAGCGGCGGTGGTGGCGGTCGGACGGGCCGTGGACTGGTCCCGTCCACGGCGCCGTCGTCGGGGCTGCTTGCCCCGTTCGACGCCTCGTCAGATGCGTCGATCAATGGAACTTCTTCATCTCGCCGGCCTTGAGCTTGGTCTCGTATTCCTTCAGGTCGCGTTTGACGATGCCGCCAAGGAAGTAGAGCCCAGCGATGTTGGGGAAGGCCATGAGCAAGATCATCAGGTCACCGAACTGCAGGATGTTCGTCGCCGTCACCAGCGAACCGAGCACCACGAAGACCAGGAACAGGATCTTGAACCAGATCGACGACTTCACGCCGAACATCATCGTCCAGCAACGTTCCCCGTAGTAGGACCACGAGATCATTGTCGAGAACGCGAACAGCACGACGGCAGCCATGAGCACCCATGGGAACCATGAGATGTGCTCCGCGAACGCGACCGACGTCAGCGCTGCACCGTTCTGACCCGCGACGTATTCCGCCGTCTGCTCCGTGTTCCCCTGGTAGACCCCAGAGATGACGATCACGAGCGCGGTCATCGTGCACACCACGACGGTGTCGATGAACGGCTCAAGCAACGCGACAATGCCTTCACGCACCGCGTAGGGCGTCTTCGCCGCTGAGTGCGCAATCGCCGCCGAGCCCACGCCGGCCTCGTTGGAGAACGCGGCACGACGGAAGCCCATGATCAGTGCGCCAAGCGCACCGCCGTAGACAGCGTCTCCCGATAGCGCGCTGCCGAAGATCGCGGCGAACGCCGGGCCGACCTTGTCGATGTTGCTGAAGATCACCACCAGTGCTGCGGCCACGTAGATGCCGCACATGGTTGGGACGATCTTCTCGGCCACCGAAGCGATCCGTTGGATGCCGCCGATGATCACGATGCCGACGAAGACCGCCATGACCACGCCGTAGACCCAGCCGTTGTCTTGGAACCACGGCACCTGGTTTTGCAGGATGCCCAGCGACTGGTTCACCTGGAACGAGTTGCCGCCTGCGAGGCTGCCACCGATGCAGAACACGGTGAAGATCAAAGCCAGCGGCCACCCAAGGAAGCCCAAGCCCTTCTCTGAGAGCCCGTCCTTCAGGTAGTGCATCGGTCCACCGGACACGTTGCCGTTGGCGTCAACGCGACGGAACTTCTGACCGAGCGAACACTCGGTGAACTTCAGCGTCATGCCGAGCAGGCCGGCAACGACCATCCAGAACGTCGCGCCAGGTCCACCAACCGATACGGCGATGGCTACACCGGCGATGTTGCCCAAACCCACGGTCGCTGAGAGCGCGGAGGACAGTGCCTGGAAGTGGGTGACTTCACCCTTGTCGTCGGGGTTGCTGTACTTCCCGCGCACGACCTGGATTGCGTGGCCGAACATGCGGAAGTTCACGAACTTCATGTAGATCGTGAACAGCACCGCAGCGATCACCAGCCACAGCACCACGAGCGGCACGCTGGTGATGACGACCGCGCCGGCGGGGTCGCGCACCAGCCATTCGAGCAGCTCGACGTCGCCGTTCTGGGTGGCGATCAACGCTCGTTGGTTGGCGCCGTCGAAGGTCAGGGTCGAAACCGTCGTGTCGGGCTTGCCGACGGGAAAGTAGATCCCGTCTTCGGCGTACGAGCCCAAGTGGGGGAGACGCTGGCCGGCGCCCGCGGTCAGGTAGAGCTCACCGCCACCGGCGACCAATGGTCCGCTGTCTGGTGCGGTGATCGGACGCCCGCTCGTGTCGAGGGTCTGGCCCGTGCCGTCGTAGGAAATGGTCCGGGTGCCTTCGCCCGTGTGGAAGACGGCTTTGAACGTGTCGTCATCTGTCTCGATCTCCGCGCCGACAACCTGATTGACCTCGGCGGTAGGGGCCTCGAGAGAGAGGTCGCCCTTCTCGTCGTACACCTCGACCTTGCCGTCGCGCACCACCATGAGCCGCTTGTCGTCAGGGATGAAGCCGGCCCAAACGACGCCGCTCTCCGCGACGGTCTTCGTCGCGAACACAGTGGCGCGGCCTTCTTCGGGCTTGGTGATCTCGTAGAGCCGCAAACCGCCAACACTGTCAGTGACCGCGAGCATGGACTCGTCTGCACTGAAGCTCAGTCCCGCAATGCCGTTCGTCGATGTCGCGTCGGCGAAGATCTCGCCTTGGCCGTCCCAGACGACGAACTTGCCGGCTGCATCGCCGGCCGCAAACCAGCGACCCGTGGCTGAGTAGTTGATGGCCTGTACCGCGCCGGTGAAACCGTCGATCGTGGTCTTCAGCGTGCCGTCGGCTTGGTAGAACCGCACGGCGCCCGCGGTTCCTGCCACCGCAATCTCGCCTTCATCTTCGAAGTCACCTTCGTCGGGAAACAGCAGTGCCGAGCCGGCACCTGCGGTTTCGCCGTCCAGCATCGCCACCTGCTTGCCGCCGGTGGTGAAGACCCGCACACCGCCATCCGCCGTGACCACGAGGACGTGGTTGCCGGTCCCCGAGAATTGCGCGCTGCGCACCTCCTGGTCGATGCCGCGTAGCGGCAGGGTCGTCAGCTTCGGCTCGCCGCCTTCCGTCCGCAGCAGGTGCGGGTCGTCGCCGATGCCGAACCACGGGGCGATGTTGAGGAACGGGTAGTACGACAGCGTGTTGATCGCGTCGCCGAACACCGAGTCGATCTTGGTCTCGAGGTCGGGTTCCTGGGGCACCCGACGGACGTCTTGCGGGTCCTGTGGGCTCGCGGCCAGAAGCCCGGCTGTGGCCAAGAACGCGTGAGAAAGGAGCAGCAGCAATCGTTGCATGGCCGGTTCGCGAGGGGTGGTGTGTCGCCTCCAACCGGACGCGGCGGGGCAGCGTCCTCCAGGCTGAGTGAACGCGGGTGAAGTTTCAACGTCGGGACCGTCTGTCTTTGGCGATTCGTCGATGCAACCGCCAGGTCACGGCAGCCGAGGATCCGCGTTTGGGTCAACCACAGGGGGCCGCTCCGGGGCGGGGGAAGCGAACGCTTCGGCCACCTCCGCCGCGCCGAGATCGGGCGCAATCCACTGCACCTCGGCCATACGCCGGAGCCAGGTGGTTTGGCGGCGCACCAGCTTGTGGGTGCTCCGGCGAATCCGATTCCGTAGCTCCTCGTCGTCCTTGATGGCTCCGCGCAACCAGGCCAGGCATTCCGCGGTGCCGATAGCCGCGGCCGCCTCGCGGCTGAAGCCGTCGCCGTCCTGGATGGCGCGGGTCTCTTCGACCAGGCCGGCGCCCAGCATGGCGATGGTGCGGGCCCGGACCCGCTCGCGCAGCTCTTCCCGTGGGCGATGGACGGACAGGATGCGGCAGGGGCGTTTCCATCCGGGCTGGTCGAACTGCGACTGGGACGCCGAAATCGGCTTTCCCGTCAACGTGAACACTTCCAGCGCGCGAACTAGCCGCTTGCGGTCGTTGCGGTGAATCCGTCCGGCCGCTTCAGGGTCCACGGCGAGCAGCCGCGTGTGGAGGTGCCCGGGCTCAGCGTCTTCCTGGGCAGATAGGCTCGCCCGCAGAGCCTCGTCGCGCCCAGGGCCCTCCATCATCCCCGTGAAGACGGCCATGAGGTCGAGGGGCGTGCCGCCCACGAACAGCGGGGTGCAGCCGCGGGCGCGCACGTCGGCGACGGCGGCTGCCGCGGCGTTGCACCAGGCGTGGGTGTCAAACGATGCGTGGGGGGGCGCAAGATCCAAAAGATGATGCGGAATCTCGTCGCGTTCCTCCCGAGTAGGTTTCGCTGTACCAACATCCATGCCGCGAAACACCGCCATGGAGTCCATAGACAGGATTTCGACGTTTTTCCGGGCTCGGGCGAAGCGCAGCGCGAGGCTGGATTTGCCTGAGGCGGTCGGGCCGGTCAGCACAAGTAGTGGTTCGGGGTCGGCCACGTGGAGGATTCGAAAGAAAGCGAAGCAACAATCATGGGGTCGGTTCTTGCCGGTCGGAAGTGTCGGGCTACCTTGCCACGCGCTTTTCATCCCATGCTCGCCTTCATCTCAGACATCCACAGCAACACCGAGGCGCTCGCCGCTTGCCTCGACGTGATCGACGATCTCAACGTCGAGCGGATTCTCTGCCTTGGCGATGTGATCGGCTACGGCCCCGACCCCAGGGAGACGCTGCTGGCCGTCATGGAGCGCTGCCCGTTCTCGTTGCTGGGGAACCACGAGCACGGCGCGATGTTCTACGCCTCGGACTTCAACCCGCGCGCCCGGGCGGCCATCGACTGGACTCGCGATCAGTTGAACCGTCGTGACGTGCCCAACGCCCGGGAGGAGAACATGAAGATGTGGAACTTCCTGGGGGCCATGAAGGAATCGCATCAGGAAGAGGACTTCCTCTTGGTGCACGGCTCGCCCCGCGATCCCATCCGCGAATACATCGTCCCGCGCGACGCGATGGATCGGGAAAAGATGGACGGCTGCTTCGATCATTCACTGATGACCAACGCGCAGCTTTGCTTCATCGGCCATAGCCACGTGCCTGGGGTTTACCCCCGTGGCGGCGGCTACATCGGTGCGGCGGATCTCGAGGATGGCTACGAGGTCGGCAACGATCCGGCGATCGTGAACATCGGTTCCGTGGGGCAGCCCCGCGATGGCGACAACCGTTCATCGTTTGTGACCTACGACGGGGAGCGCGTGCGCTTCCACCGGGTGGAGTACGACTTCACCAAGACGATGGAAAAGATTCGGGCGACCCCCGAGTTGCCTGACTACCTGGCCGACCGGTTGGAACAAGGCCGCTAGCGCGGCTGAATCACCGGCTTGTTTCGACTGCGACGATCGTCGCACCAGTGTGTTTCGATGATGACCCGTAACCGTCCTCGCGTCTGCTCTTCGGCTCGCCTCAATCGCGCCGTGGTCGCCATGGCTGGGGCGCTGCTGTGCAGCGCCAGCCTGGTGGCGCAAACACCCGAGGAACTCAAGCTCTATGCAGATGCCCGGCGGGTGGAAGGCGAGTTTGTGTTCACGCACGAATTTGGCCAGCCCGGCAAAGAGGGCTCGCTGCGCGTGCAGTTCGATCGCCGAGGCGGGTTGGTGTGGAACGTCACGCTGCTCGACCACTGGGTTCACCCCAAGGACGACGGGGAGGATTCCCTCGGCGCCAACGATTACTACCCGTTGGCATACCACGTCGAGCCGGGCGTGCCGGCGCTGCTGTTTGAGCAGGATCCCGCAGATGTCCTGGCTGGCGCACCGTTTGCCGACAGGCCCTTCGTCTACTCAAGCGCGACGGTGTTCGACCATGCGATCAGCGCGGACGGCACGGAGGTGCGCTTCACGCTGGATGGCGGCAAGGGCCTGACCCTGACCAAGGTGTTTCGGCATCGCCCGGAGCGTCGTGAGCTCGAGCTGGCCATCGGCCTCACCGCCAGCGGCGATTCGGACCCGACGGCCGTCGGTCAGTCGTTCCGGTTTTCCATGACCGGTCTGACCCTGGCCAACCCCACGACGAGCAGCCTGTTTGGCAACCTGGCGTTCGCGATCGGCGCGTGGAAGCTCGCCGATGGCTCGACGGGTGAATTCATCCAAAAGCCGCCCGGGCCACCCGAGGCGCTCATGGCTGAAGGGGCGGGAGCGAGCATCGCATTCGCCGGCACCACCAATCGGTTCTTTGCCAGCTTGCTCTATCCGTACAACGACACCGCCCGCGAAGGACTGCTCGCGGTGACGACGGACAGCGTGCCTGGCGTCGCGCAGCTCGTTCCGCCGACGCCTGCGCGCACGGTGCCCACGCCCATCTACCGGTTGCGCATGCCCACGCCGGCCGCCGGGCAGACCACGGAGATGACGTTCGGCCTGTATTTGGGTCCGAAGTCTTTCCGCGCGTTCGAGGACATCGAGGACCACGCGCGCTTCCTGCCCGTGCTCGATGCTGACTTGAAGCCCGTGTGCTGCCCGATTCCGGGCGTCACGATGCTGTCGAAGCTCCTGCTCAAGCTGCTCGGTTTCTTCTACGGCATCTTGGGCAACTGGGGCTTCGCCATCGTCTGCCTCACCCTGGTGGTGCGGATGCTGCTGCTGCCGATCAACTTCCGCATGCAGAAAGCCATGCGAGCCTATGGCTCGAAGATGGCGGTTCTCAAGCCGAAGATGGACGACATCAAGAAGCAGTATGTGAACGACCCCAAGGCGTTGCAGCAGGCGATGTTCGCGTTCCAGCGTGAGAACAAGATGATGCCACCGATCGGCGGTTGCTTGCCGATGCTGCTCACCATCCCGATTTGGATCGGGCTCTTCACTGCGCTGCGCACGAGCTACGACCTGCGTCATCAGCCGTTCGTGCTGTGGATCGATGACCTCTCCGAGCCGGATCGTCTGATTGAATTGGGGTTGCCGTTCGTCCCTTACTTCAACCTGTTGCCGCTGATCATGGTCGGCCTGTGGCTGTATCTACAGACCCGCACGCCGTTGCCCAGTGATCCGCAGCAGCGCCAGGTGCAGAAGATCATGCGTTTCATGCCGATCATGATGGGCATCATGCTTTACGGCTACGCGTCCGGCCTGATGGTCTACATGGTGACGTCGAGCCTGTGGGCCATCGTCGAGATGCGCATCACCAAGAAGATCCTCGGGCCGATCAGCCCGGAAGCCGCCGCGGCGGCACCGATGCCGGTGATCTGACCGGCGGTGTGGCTTTTCGGCTGCGCCCCGCATCGGGGGCGCAACCGGAGCGCGATGCGCAGTTCGCTAGCTGCGAACTGCGGTCTAGATGCGCACGGTCATGCGGATCGTGTTGGAAGGGCACACGCACGTCGGGCCGCCTTCCAAGCACAGGTTCTGCACGCAGAGCTGTGCGCCGATCAGGTTTGGATCGTTGGGGATGGGCAGGGTGAACTGCGCGTTCGACCAAGGGACCGTCGCCAGAATCGGTGACACATACACCTGGCAGCCCAAGCACTGGGCGCACGCGAAGTTGTTCAACGGCGTCGGCTGACCGCATCCGCCCAGCAACATGAAGCTCAGGCCGCCACAATCGTTGGGGGCGCCAAACGACGTTTCGATGACCTCCCAGTTCGTGCCGATGCGTGGAGCGGTTGAATCGCAGATCGTGTGCCCGCCGCCGCATGGGCCGGAAACGTTCGGGGACCGCAACGCAACGATGTCACCAACACCGTTCGGTGAAACGCCGCCCACCTGCTGCACGGTGAGCGAAGCCAGGTTGATGATCACGATGTTGCCGGACGTCGTGCTGCCATAGGCCATGCCGAGGCAATCGAGGGTCAAGCCGCGCAGTCCGCCGGTCAGGCCGGTGACGTTGCCGAACAGGGTCGTTGCGCCGTTTGTCAGATCGACGCTAAAGATGGCGTTGGGCATGGCCCTAGAGCCGGTGGCGAACAGTTCGCCTGTTTGGGGGTGGAACGTGATCGCGCCAATGCCCGAGGTGCCCAGTGGTCCGACGACGGTCCCCGCACCGGTGGTCTGGTTGATGGTGATGAGCATGTCCGGATCACTCATCAGGTTTCGCGCCAGGCCGTAGAGCGTGCCGTCGGGCGCGAACGCCAGTCCCGGTACTCGGCTGAACCCTGTCGCACCTACGGTCGTCAACGCACCGGTCGTTCGATCGATCCGAAACAGCATGCCGCCGCTGGCGGCGCCGCCGGAAGCCCACAGGTCCGCGGTGTCCGGATGAATGTCGATGCCGGCCAGCGAGCCGGTATTGACGGTCGAGAGCAAGCTTGATGAGAACGGCGCGGTCTCCACGGCAAACACCTCGGATTGCGTCAATCCTTGACCGCCGGGAACGATCGCGATGAGCGATGCTTGCGCCGTCAGGCTGGCGGAGATCAGGAGCGCTGCCGGCAGGAGGCGGAGCGTGGTGGAGGGGGTATTCATGACTGGACTCGGTGCGTGGAAACGGAAGGGGAAGTGGCTCGATGTCGTGGCGTGTGTTGCTTCGCCCATGGCCTCCTGGCCGTACGTGCGAGGCCTTTCAAGCGCCACACTTGGGGTTACGTCATGGGTGAATCGCAGGGGCAGAAATTTGCGCGGGTGTGATGACATGCCGTCGAGGGCACGGAGCAAGCGCGGTTGGCGTTCATTGCTATGGTTTCGAGCGTGTTTCGAACGTTCGCAAGCCACGCGCCCAAGGTCATCAGCGATCCTGAACGGTGGGTCAAGACGTCGATGGGGCGCTGGACGCGGGAAAGCCGCCTGCGAGAAGCCTGCCTGCCCATGCCACGGAGCCGGGGCCAGTTCAGACGTCGAAAAGCGAGGCTTGGCTGATCGATGGGCACCAGCAATCAGCCGATGGGTGAGGGGATGGCGGAGTCCGTGCGGATTCTGGCCAATCGCGACGAAGATTGGTTGCAGCCGCAGCGAGCCCATCGACTGGACCGCTTCGAAGCGGACCATGGCGTCGTGCTCCCCGCCGAATTGCGTGCGCTGTACGGAGCGACGGATGGCTCGACTTGTTGTGATGCCGAGTCCTGGATCCGGCTTTGGTCCGTGGACGAGTGGGAGAAGGGAACAGAGCCCGTTGCGAATCATCCGGAGTTGCGGCTTTTCTATTTCGCTGATTGGGGACTCAATGCGTGGCTCTACTCGGTGTGTCTTGCAGGTCCCGAGGAAATGAAGGGAACCGTCTGGATTGACTACGTGGCGCCTGGCATGGATCCGAAGAAGATCACAGACTCCGTTGCAGAGTTTCTCGACGCGATGGTGCGCAAGGACGACGTGCTTTTTGGTCCAGGGGACTCGCCCAAAGCTTCGAACGATCAAGATCCCAGCATGAGCTCAATCAGCCACGAGCAAGCGCAAGCGAGCCGACCGGTTCGAAACCCGTTCGAACGTCTGGATCAACACAAGCACAGCGTGTTCCTGGAGTGCTTGGTTGCCTCCGCCGCCATCTTGGTCTTAGGCGCCTGGTGCGTTTCCGACCCAAGACTTTGGATGAACGTGCTGAGCTACGGATGCCTGTCCCAGTTCGGAATTTCAATCCTCGCGCGATGGTTGACGAATCGCCCTCTCTCCTCCGCGATGCTGGTGCTTCCGGTTGTGAGCGGATACTTGGTCGACGCATTGGTCGGTGGGTTCTCAGCGTTTCGGCTGCTGTTCACGTTGAATCTATTGCTGGTCTGCTACTTGGGTTTCAAGTCGCAGGTTCAGGCGCGCTGCATCTCGTGACTTTCGATTTGGCGTCAGGTCATTCGTCGGCCGCAAGGTCGTCCTAGCCGCGTCGCCAGAGGACTCGGGGAACGAGCTGTGGCTCTGCCTAAGAATCGCGGCGTCGATCCTTCGCTGCGGGTCGCAGAAGCTGGTTCCTGAGCTTCTTCCTGACAGTAAGGCCACGTTTGCGGTAGATCCGGCACGCGCGCTTGTGATCGATTGCGAACCCATCGCGGCGCGGCTGGATGGACAGACGCGATTAGCGAAAGCGTGGGCTCTCCCCGACCGAGATCATCCGGCACCGCCCCCTGCGGCAGATGGAGTTCTCCCGTCTCCCTGACGGTAGCAGGCTGTTCGAGTGGTGATCGTTCGCCGGCCAAGTCATCCGCGTGCACGGGGAGTTCTGAGGTTCGGCAGTGGATTTCCGAAACTTGGAGCCGCTCTCACCAACATGTCGGCCCTGTTCGAAGAAACCCCAATTCCCAAGGTGCTGTATGCGATTCCTCTGTTCCGTCTTCCCTAGTCAATCAATCATGATCGAGTCCATTCATCCAGTTGGGCGGCGGCGAGCGCCTGCTTTCTGCCGCACGATTCAATCCATTGTTCTCGCGTGCTTGGTAGCAGCGTCGGCACACTTGGCGGCGCAAGGCCCAACCAACGTGCTGTTGGTCAATGGGCGGTTACCGTCCTCCCAGGGCGTGGACACCTTGGTGCAGTTCTCCGGTGGTGGTGCACCTTTAAACCTTCGTGTGGGCACGCTGCAGGCACAGGTTGACGTGCTGGAGAGGAAACCAGATGGTTCACCGCGTGTTTTTCGCGGGTTGGCTCCCGTTCGCGGATCGGTCTCGCAAGGTTTTTTGCAGTTCCGTGAGAACGGCGCGGGGACTCCGCACCCGCTGTCGGGCAACTATTCAACGAATTTTGATCCGTTGAATCTGGAGTTTAAACTCGCCAATGCGGCCGGCGACTACACGGTGCGGCTTGCCAACGCGAGCGATGTGTCCGTGGTGGTTGGGCCAGGGAACCCCAAGGGTCACTCCGGCGCGGACTATCTGCGTATCACGCGCTACTTCTGTCCGTTGACCAACCCGAGTCTTCCCGCGCCTCATCAGACGTGCGGTGCGATGGTGGTCTACGTGACCCAGCGCGTGGACCTTCGTGGCTACATCGTCGAGTGTCTCTTCGCCAACTCGAGCCTTGCCGGGCCGGTGACCACGTACAACGGCGACACACCGGAGAACCCTGGCCATGTGGTGTTCCGGGAGCTGTCTTTCGAGCCTCGGTTGAACAACTACCAAGTGGTGCATGCGGACACGTATGTCTTTGCTGGTGGTACCCAAGGCAACGTCCTGGCCAAGGATCCAGGCAATGGCGGGCGTCACTTGTCCTCACCCGGCACGGCGCCGGGTTGGATGTTTGCGGTGACGTCAAATTCCACGCCGAGCGATCGTACGACGGGAATGCTCGAAGGTCTTGATTCGGGCATTGCCTACTCTGGCCGTGGTTTCCACCCTGGTTCCAACTATGGGTTCGGGCCCAACGAGTTCCGCCACGATGATCCTGATCTATGGCCCAACGATTCCAAGAATGCGATGCGGACTCGGGTGTTGAGTGATGTCAGCGCGTTGCGCGGACACATCGCTGCGGGCACCCCCGTCGGCGGCGGGTCAGGCTCGCTTCGTGACGGCATCTATCAGGCTTTCGGTATTCTGAACCCTAACGGTACGGGAGGAGTTGACATTTCCGGGCACTCGATGGAGCAGCCGGTTCCTGAATACATCGCCTATCTGAAGTTGGGATCCATGATGGCAACTCGCCGATCCAACCACTCGTTCTACCTTTGGGATGGATCTCGTCCGCTGCTTCCTGCGGATGCAGTGGTTCAGTGGTCTGATCCGACTCTCGGAGAAGAGGGCGACATCGACGTCTCGCTGTTGTTCACCGCAGACGTCGGTGCGGGAACTTCGGGCTCGATTCCTTCCACCCAGTTCTCCTGCGTGAGTCCATTGAGCGACATTGTGATCGGATTCCGAGGCAACGGAAACTCGATGTTGCCCGGTGCCAACGAGCAGGGAACCAACGGGCCGTCCACCAGAACTTGGAATCAACTTCAAGTAGGCGAGTCGTTCTCGTTCCCTTCCGAGGATGTGGCTTCTCATGTGGGGTATTCCCACAACTTGGGCCACTCGCCGCGGTTCTTTGTCGCTAGGGAAGCCTATCTGTTCGGGCTCTCCATGCTCGGCTACGACCTAGCCACCAACTATGCTGCCTTCGCTGCGTGCCACCACTTGGCGTACGATGTGGACTCAGTCCAACAGAACTGGCGCTTTTCACGGCCGCTTACGAATCTGCACGCCTGGGGTGCTCGAGACCTCGCGGGGATGACGGTTGGCAGTGGTCGTCCCCACGCGCGTCGGCGTGGTGGAGATGGCAAGCTGGGGGCGCTGAACAGCCCGTCCGGGAGCACGAACTTTGGCCAACAGAGGTTGGACTACATCACGAACCGAAGCTTGGCTTGGTCCATGATCTGGCAGTACAGCGGGACCTCCATCGGCGATGACTCGTACCGCTCGGCCACCTCCAACAATCCGAATGGCGCGCACAACCCAGCTCGATTGTTTGCAACCTTCATTGTGCGGTTGCAAACCTCGATGGGTGTCACGTCGCAATCGGAAACGAATTTGGGCACAAACCTGTGCTTCGAAGACATTGCTTCCAACGGTGGTTCGACGAATCTGACGGCGCGCACCGGCGGGTTGCCCGGCGGTCCGACCAAGAGCGATACGGAGCACTGGACTGCGACCTTGGGGTTTCAGGACGTCTACATGGCATTGGCGGTGGATGCTACGACTCGGCACTTTCCGACGTCTATTGTTGGGCTATTCCAACCCGCCAGGGAGCGCATCTACTGGCAGTTGATTCAAAACGAGCTCAACGCCGAGCCCGGAACCGGTCGCATTGGCATTCCCTATTGCCCACCGGCCAGCCGCGGCCTTCTTGGTTGGCCGGCGGATGTGTTTGCGCCTGCGAACCCCGTGGCCACGGAGAACGATCTCCGTAGTGACCTGACTCGGTGGATCTACACCAACACGCCCATGAGTCCGCCGCCCAACGGTTGGGGGCACAATTTGCCAAACTCGAGTCTTGGGGCACTGGCTGGCTTGCGCGAGATGTCTCTCGTGAAGCGTGCGGAGTTTGCCTCGTTGCTCAAGCGGCAGTGGGGATTGACCGCGGCAGCGACCACCGACCAGCTGCTGCAGAAGATCCGGATGGACACCGGGACCTACGATGGTTACCTCGGCGCGCGGATCGCACCTTTCCTGGCCGAAGCGGCATTGTACTTGCCGTAGATCCTTGCCCTAAGACGTGCGCCGGTTTCGCACCACATCTCCGTTGCTCGGGGCGTGGTGCGGCGGCGTCGATCCTCTGTGGGTCTCCGGTCATGGAGAATCCAAGAGTCCCGCTAGTCTTGGGGCATGGACACACTCCTGGATGCACTCCTAGACGGGGGCTGCCTAGGCTACGACGGCAAGGACGGCCCGGAGCGTCGCGAAGCGGCAAGCGCACAGCTTCAATTAGATCCGTCGCTCGCCGACGCGAACCTCTTCACCGCCGCAATGCTCGGTCGATCTAAGCGGGTCACCGAGTTGCTCGCCGCGGATTCGGCCGCCGCCGCCCGTCCTGGCGGTCCGCGGGATTGGCCGCCGCTGTTGTACCTGTGCTTCAGCCGCGTCGATGCGCGTTGCAAGGGCGAGTCCTACGTTCAAGCCGCAACCGCGCTGCTGGACGCCGGTGCGGATGCGAACAGCGAATGGCTGTGGGGGGAGACCTACCGCTTCACCGCGTTGACCGGTTGCTTCGGCGAAGGCGAATCTGGCCCGCGCGCACAGCCGGAGCATTGTGAGATGGAAGCCCTCGCGCAGCTCTTGCCTGGCTGAAAGCGGCAAAGGCATGGGCATTCTT
>CBESZZ010000031.1:0-14001 GCA_965534055.1 uncultured bacterium
GACTGGACCGTTTCGCAAACTGGCACGTCTAATGCGCGACGCACCACCGTGTTGCCCAGATGTGTGACCAAGCCGTCCAACGTGCGTACGTCGTGGCCTGTGCCGTAGAGCGGGACCCTGCTCAGTCGTAGACAGCGGAACAGCGTCAGCGGATCGAGGGCCAACAAACGCACGTGTAGGTCCGTTGCGATCTTGCCCGAGTCCAAATGCACGCGGACCGCACTCCGAAGGTCCGGCAGCGCGAATACCGATGGCAATGCTGCCAGCGGATTGACCTCCGGCGAAAGCCAGGGTGATGTTGGAGTCGGGTCTTGCACGGTGCGGTGAGAGGCTTCCCAGTCCGTCGCGTACTTTCGCGAGGCCTTGAGATGTCAGTTCATCGACCGCGGACGAGGAATCGCTCAAGTGGTGTTCGGAATGTCACGCCTCCCGGGCTGCTGGTGCTCCAGAACCGGTCAACCTTCGTCGCAGATGAATTTTTCTCAAACCTAGGGAACATCGGTAAGCAGCTTGATATGAGTGGTTTATGGGGCTTTGGGAGCCGCGTCCCAACTCGAGAATCAGTCTCAGCTCGAGATTCGGCCCGGAGTTCGCAACCCCAGCTCCCATGAGCCTGCTCGAGCCCCCTCAGTCCATCGTCCGACCGCCCGATCCAACTCTCCCGATGGGTCAGCAGAGGACTTGTCCGGGTGAAGTTGCCGGCCGCGAGCCCGCCGCCCGCCTGGTCTTGGCGACCTGTGAGGGACTCGCGGACACGAAGACGCTGGAACCTCTGAACGGGCGCGCCCTGGCCACCCGCCTCATGGATCACTTCCGCCGCCGCGGAGAGCCGGAGGTGTTTGACGCTCTTGTGCGGTTGGCCGGACCAGACTTGGCGACTCGTGCGCGAATTCGCACGCGGGCCATCGGTTCGGCTTCGGACCCCGAAGAGGTGGCGCAGGACGCTTGGATCAACGTCTACAGCTACCCGCACCACTTCGATGCTTCCCGCCCCGGTGCCTTCCACGCATGGGCCTACACCATCCTGGACAACGTCATCCGCCGCCGGATGAAGCAGCGGATGCGGCGCCAACGGGTTGGCCTGCGATCCACCGAGATTCTGTCGCAGCACGCGGATGCCCCGGCGACTCAGCCGATGCAACAGGCTCAGGATCGCGAGGATTGGGCTCTGGCAGTTTCGTCCTATCGCGTGTTGCTCGCATGGTATCTGGCTGCCTTCATGCAGCTCTCCGAGCGCGAGCGCTTCGTGCTGACGTGCGTGGAGATCCGAGGGATGCGCTACGCCGAGATCGGCGAGGTGCTGAGCGTGCGCCCCGAAGCGCTCAAGATGGTCGTTTTCCGTGCACGCCGACGCCTGGCCAGCCGCATGGAGCAGCTGCCCGAGGTCCGTACCTAGGAGTCCGACTCGCGTAAGGAAGGCCGGCATCCATGCGGCCTTTCACGCCGGCTCAGCCCGAGGATGCGCAGCCGAGTCCAGCGAGTCGCCAGCGCCCTCGCGCACCGGCCCGGTAAGGGGCCCACGGACTTGGCCCACTGAGCTTCATGACCGGCTCCTTGGCCATGAAGCAGCGTGGGGCTTTTTGCATGCCTGAGTCGCATCGGCCGGCATGATCTGAGGCATGTCTGAAGCCTCGATCGACGCGCTGTACGTGCATGCACGACAGCTCGTGACCCTCGCCGATGGTCCTGCTCTTGGCTCACGCAGAGGAGCCGCGATGCAGTCATTGGGCATCGTAGAAGACGGCGCGATCGCTGTTCGTGACGGCATGATTGCCGCCACTGGAACCACCGATGACCTTCGCGCGAGGTTTAAGGACTGTCGCGAGATCGATCTCACCGGGTTTGTCGTGATGCCGGGGCTGGTCGACTGCCATACGCATCCCGTCTTCGCAGCGACGCGCGAAGACGAGTTTCACATGCGTTGCGCCGGTGCGGACTACATGGCGATCGCACAAGCCGGTGGCGGCATCCTCTCAAGCATGCGGGCCGTCCGTGCAGCGTCTCGCGATGACTTGACGGACAAGGCGACGGCGCACTTCGAAGATTTCTTGGCGCATGGAACCACGACACTCGAGGCCAAGAGCGGCTACGGGTTGTCGACCGCAGACGAACTGAAGAGTCTGGAGGCATTGCAGGTCGCCGCCGCGGGTTTTCCGCTTCACGTGCGATCGACCTTCCTGGGCGCGCACGAGTTCCCGCCCGAGTATCGGGAGAATCGCGAGGGTTACGTCGACTTGTTGGTGAACGAGATGTTGCCCGCCGTCGCGGAGAGCAAACTCGCAACTTCATGCGATGTGTTTGCCGAGCCAGGGGTGTTCGACTTGGCGCAGAGCGAGCGCGTTCTATCGCGCGCCAAGGACCTGGGGTTTCGGCTCCGGGTGCACGCCGATGAGATTCAGCCCATGGGTGGCGCCGAGATGGCCGTGGGGTTGGGAGCCGACAGCGCCGACCACTTGGGGCAGATCTCCGACGCAGGGATCGAGGCGATGGCGAACGCTGACACCACCGCGGTGTTCCTTCCCGGCACGCTGTTCTTCCTCGGCAAGACGGCCTATCCACCAGCGCGCCGCATGATCGAAGCTGGCTGCGCGGTTGCGTTGGCTTCGGACTTCAACCCGGGCTCGAGCTATAACGCGTCTTTGTTCACGGTGATCACGATCGCGTGCGTGCAGCTGCACATGACGCCCGAGGAGTGTGTGACCGCGATGACCATCAACCCCGCGGCGTCCCTCGGTCTCGACGCCGAAGTTGGCACGCTGCACGACGGCAAGTGTGCGGACTTTATTGCCCTGGATCTGCCGTCTGTGCGTTCTCTGGGCTACGCGTTTCGCTCCAACCCGGTTGCCCTAACCGTGGTGGCTGGCGAGCCTGTCGTTGCGAACCTTCGCGATACGGATCCTTCACTCTGACCGAGACGGATCAGTCCATGGCCGAACTGCTCGAGTGCGTGCCCAACTTCTCTGAAGGGCAGGATCCCGCGGTGCTCGCCGCGATCGTCGATGTGCTGTCTGCTGCGGCAGGTGTTGCCGTCCTGAACCACGGATTGGACGCCGCGCACCATCGCGCCGTGGTCACTCTTGCTGGGTCACCCGACGCGTTGTGCGAAGCCATGCTGCGGGCATCGAGGGTCGCGATGGAGAGGATCGACTTGACCGCCCACGCAGGTGTGCACCGGCGGATGGGGGCACTCGACGTCTGCCCCTTTGTACCGCTGCGCGACACGCCGATGGCTGTGGCGGTCGCGACTGCAAACGAGTTTGGTCGTCGGGTTGCCGTTGAAGTCGGGCTGCCGGTCTACTTCTACGCCGAAGCTGCAGCCGTCCCCGAGCGTCGCGTGCTCGGGTTCATTCGCAACCGTGGCTTCGAAGTGATTCGCGACGCGCTGGCAAAACCTGCCGCGACCACAACGGACGATCTGCGGCGAGAGCTTCGACCTGACGTTCAACCACCGGGGCTCGTTGGCCTGCACCCCACGGCGGGGGCGGTGGCCGTGGGCGCTCGGCCGTTCTTGGTGGCGTACAACGTTCAGTTGGAGACCGGTGACGTGCGCATCGCTCGGGCGATCGCCAAACAGGTCCGTGAGAGTTCCGGCGGCCTGCCGTGTGTGCAGGCGATGGGGTTCTTGCTCAGCACGCTCGGCGTCGCGCAGGTGAGCACCAACATCCTGGACTACCGACAAACCTCGGTGAGCGAGCTGTTCGACGCGGTTGAGCGAGCGGCTAAAGAACGTGGCGTGGAGATTCGCGATAGCGAACTGATCGGGCTGGTGCCCCGAGCCGCACTGAGCACAGACTCCGCGCGGCATGTTCGGCTGACGGGATTCGATGAGCAACGCCAGGTACTCGAGGCTCGCCTCGCGGCTGCGGGGCTGTAGCTCAATCGCGAACTAGCGAAGGCGAACGCTGTAGTCGAGCAGTCTGGCTTGGTTGCGGCTGTCGATGGCAATCGTGCGCACGATCACTTCGCCGGGCTCGCGTCGCGCCAGCTGACGTTGGACCTGGCTCATGTCACCGGTGCGGACGCCGTCCACTTCGACGATCACCAGCTTGCGGTTGAGTTCGTTGCCGTGCATTCCGGCGAGCGCCGCTGGAGACTCTTGCTGCACCGTCGCGACGAGGATGCCCCGTTGATAGCCGAGCAACGGTCTGAACTCCTTTGCGGTTCCGGTGATCCCAAGCTGCCAGTCTTTGCGGGTGCCGCTAACCAACTCTTCAACGGTCTCGCGGATCGTGTCGATGGGCACCGCGAAGCCGATCCCCGCGCTGGCTTTCGTCGGGCTGTAGATTGCGGTGTTCATGCCGATGAGCTGCCCCGAGCTGTCGAGCAGCGGGCCACCGGAGTTGCCAGGGTTGATCGAAGCGTCGACCTGAATCGCGTTGCTGATCGATGCCTCGTTGGCCAGCGTGACCGGTCGATTGAGGCTGCCGATGACGCCGGTGGAAAGGCTGCGAGTCAGGCCGAACGGGTTGCCGATCGCGAACACTGCTTGGCCTACGCGAAGGTTTGCCGAGGTCCCCAACGGGATGGGGGAAACACCCACCGGCACGTCCTCGAGTTCCAGGACCGCAATGTCGAGTTCGCGGGCCGTGGCAACGACTCTCGCCCTCGACCAGTTCTCGGCCACTTCGACGAAGACCGCGTAGTTGGTGCGGTCCCGCGCTTTTTGGATGACGTGGAAGTTGGTGACGACAAGCCCGGTGTCCGTCCAGAGGATTCCACTCCCCGAACCCTCCGGAGTGAACTCCGGCATGTAGGGCGTCGCGTTCGGGCCCACGACGACGTGGGCTACCGCGTTGTTGCTGGCCTCGAAAATCTCGGTGGCAGCCTTCTCGAAATCAGCAAGGGTTCCGACCTTGCTGACGGGTCGTCGGGCTTCGTGCTTGCGGCCGAACGGCTGGGTTTGATCCACGACGAGCCACGCCGCGAGGATCAATGCACCGCCGGCCATAAGCAGTGGGAGCAAAGAAGATGCGCGGGTGCTCATCACCGGTTAGCCGCCCATTGAAGATGATTGTGGCCCGTTCAATGGTCTGCTCAGACGGACTCGGGCCAGAGAGCGCGCCAGTTCTCATCGCGCTCGCGAATCGACTCGAGCATCTGCATACCGGAGCCGCTGATGCGAACCTTCTCCATGGCGGTTTCGGCGAGCGCTTGCCCGCACGCGTCCGCGATGCTGTTCGGGTCCATGCCGTGGTAGGCGTAGATCTGCGCGGGCGTTCCGGACTTGCTGAACTTCACGACGCCAATCGGGAACTGACGCACGCCAAGCACGGAGCCGAGGTTGTCCAGCAAGCCGACTTCGCCGTCGTGCACGCTGACGATTGGGATCCGTCGGCCTGCGAGGTCCACCGCGTCCGCCGCGTCCAGTGGCTCGTTGCTAGCCTTGGCGAGGTGGAGTGAACCGTCGATGCCAAGGTTCTTGGTCAGGTGCGTGTAGTCGTCCTTGCGGGCGAGCTCGCCGCACAGCAGGTCTGGCGAGGTCACGACGATGACGTTGGCGTAGAGGCCTTTTGCCAGAAGCAGTTCGCTTGCTGCCAGTGCTTCAACGACGAGTGCGCCCTTCACGAAGAGATGGATAACGTTCTCGCCTGCCTCGTAGCCGCGGTAGCCGCGGTAGTCGACGAGCATGTAGCCGCCGCGCAGCACGTCTTCGCGCAATGCGATGAAGATCTCGTCGTCCTTGCGGTGTGGCACCTCGGCTTCGTTCAAACCACCGTCGGCGCTGGACATGCCAAGCATCGCGTCGGCCGGCATATCGACTTTGAAGCGAACCTGCTTGCGCAGGTTCGTGAGCAAGAGCTTCTGGTCGATGCCGCGGGTCACCCCGCGAATCAGCACGCCGCAGCGGCCCTTGTCGTTGCCGCCGAAGTGGCGTTGGAACGCGTCGCAGAGGATCCAGTCCAACTCCGGCGCGAAGGCCGGTTCCCAAGTGATGAGATTGGGGATTTGAATGTCGGTCTTCCAGGAGTGCTGCGCACCCTCGGGAGACAGCGTGATCCCTGATGGGGTGCCGACCAGGATGAAACCCGAACCCCAGTAGAGGTTGTAGTAGAGCTGGTCGAGCGCGCGCTTGATGAAGAAGTCGTAGACCGTCATCAAGGGCAGGAACGGAATCCCTGCGAAGTAACCCATCTTGCCGAACGAACCGGCCGCGGACATGCAGTTGGCTTCGGCGATTTCGAACCGGATGTGCCGCGTCCAGGCCTCGTCGGTTGGCGCGAGTTCGGGGCGCAAGCGTTCGTGCAGCTCGAGTGCCTTCTCCCAGTTCTTTTCTGGCTCCGGACCAAAGATCTTCTCGTCCATCGCCGGGTTGATGTTGGTGCTGGTCCCCACGTCGGGCGCCATCGTCATCATCAAGTCGGCGACCGGGTTCCAGCGGGACTCTTGGTCGGAGAGGTCTTTGCCGTATTTTTTGCCAGCAGCCTTCAATTCGTCGTGCACGCCGATGCGCACAAGCTTCGCTGCGAGCTGACCCCACATCCACTGCGTGTGGGTGGTCGGCGCCAGCTTCAGGTTGATTTCCAGCGAGTCTGGGATGCCGCCGGCATCTTGGATCGACTGCAGAACCTTCGCGGCGTTGGCGTCACGTTGCGCTTCGATCGACTCGATTCCCGAGCGGAACATTTCGCGGCGCTCGGCCAGGTACTTGCCGGCCTTGGAGTTGGGATCGAGGCGCTCGAACGGGTTGTCCATCGACAACCCTTGCGCCTTGAGGATCGCTTCGACTTCTGCGGTTTTGGGCAGCGCGGAGTGGTTGCCGTTGGCGGCCTCGCACTCAAGCCCGCGGCCCTTGACCGTGTGCGCAATGATCAGCGTCGGCGTTTGGCGGTCCTTCTTGCTCTCTTCGAAGACGCGAATGCAGGCTGCCATGTCGTGGCCGCCCAAGTCGCGCAGAGCGCGGAGGAGCTCGTCGTCCTTTAGTGAGTCGAGGATTTTCTTACAGCCCTTGTCCTCAGCAAGAATCGACTCACGCACGAGCTTCGCATCGTGCTTCCACAGCAGCATTTGGAAGTGGTAGTCGGTGAAGCCTGACTCAAGAACCTTGCGCAGCGCGGCGCCGCCGGGCCGGTCAAAGATCTCTTCGCGGAACGAACCGTGACGAAGCTGAATGACATGCCAGCCGTTCGCTTCGACCATGCGCTGGATGCGATCCGCGTCCGTGCCCTTCAGGCCGCGCTTGTTGGGGATGCGCGTGCCGTCGAGGTTTTGGCGATTGTAGTCGACGATCCAGGTCACGTTGCCCAATTCGCGCTCTGCCACTTCTGGCAGGACCTCCATCAACGAGCCTTCGCGAAACTCGGAGTCGCCCATCATGCACCAGAAGTGCGGCTCCTCCAGCTCTTGCCAGCCGTGCTGGCGAGCGTAGCGGTACGCCAGGGCCATGTAGACCGCGGCGACGGGGGGGATGCCCACCGATCCGGATGGCAGGAAGTGGTGGGAGTCGGGGTCGGCTTCGGCGTGGTAGGACTGGAAAACCGGCTGGCCCTGGTCGGAGAAAGCGCGCAGCTCTCCCATCACCCCCTTGGCAGCGTCGTCGTCGAACCATGCCCCGTCCGCGTCGCGGAACAGCTCCATCGCGTGGTGCATCGAGTGGTCGACCGGCGACGAGTGGGGTTTACAGCACACGAAGTCCCGTGGGCTGCGCGCCGTCAGGTGCAGCGTCGCCATGAAGTCCAGACAGGACGCGCATGCGGCGGGGTGGCCGCCAACCTTCGGATCAGTGTGTTGGGCGATCTCGCGGTTGTTGGCGAGGTGAATCATGGCGATCATGTGCGCGAAGGCACGCCGCGTGATCGTGTCGAGGATTTCAGGAGACGCAGTCATCGCGGCAGAGGTTAGCAGCTCGGCGCGGATGGCCCCCGCAGGACTCGGCCGAATCTCAAAGCTGCCGCGGTGGCAGGAGGGGTCAGAACCCGGCGGATTTTCTCGAACCGGCGGTTTCCGGCTTTCGAAAGGCAGGTCCGGTTGACCCGCAGGGGAGCCGGTCTACCGTCTTCGGGTTCTACCCCCGGCCTGTATGGCGTGGTGGCGGCCCAAGTGCCGCGCCTCGTGCGTCTCGCCAGTCTCACCCCGCGTCGCGTTCAGTGAATCTTCCCAGAGTAGCCATTGTCGGCCGCCCCAACGTGGGCAAGTCGAGCCTCCTCAACCGTCTCGCTGGCCGACGTGTGTCCATCGTGGAACCCACTGCGGGGGTGACTCGTGACCGAGTGACCGCCGTCCTGGAGATGCAGGGGCGCAAGGTGGAGTTCATCGACACTGGCGGTCTTGGTCTGGTGGACGAAGAGCTGCTTAAGAAGCACATCGAGGCGCAGATCCAGGTCGCGCTGGCGTCCACGGACTTGGTCCTGTTCGTCGTCGACGGCAAGGAGGGTCGCGTGCCGGGTGATGAGATGGTCGCCGCCGACCTGCGCCGCATCGGCAAGCCCATCGTGCTGGTGGTGAACAAGCTTGAGTCGGCCTGGGAAGAGATCGGCGTCCACGACTGGCTCGCGTTTGGGTTCGGTGATCCGATGCCGGTTAGCGCGAAGGAAGGGTTTGGGATTCACGAGCTGAAGGCCAAGCTCACGGAGTTCTTGCCTGAGCACGTCGCGACGTCCGACGACGATGCGCCGGCTGACATGATGCAGTTTGCCATCGTCGGCAAGCGCAATTCGGGCAAGTCCACGCTGACGAACCTGTTGGCGGGGGAAGAGCGTGTGATCGTGTCCGAGATTCCGGGGACGACGCGCGACGCGGTCGACGTCACGTTTGAATTCGGCGACCGAACGCTGCGTGCGATCGATACGGCTGGCGTCCGCAAGAAGAAGAGCATCCAGGACGCCATTGAGTTCTTCAGTCACGCTCGCAGCACAGAGAGCATTCGTCGGGCCGACGTTGTCGTGCATATGTTCGACGTCACCGAGGAAGTGAGCCAAGTCGACAAGAAGCTCGCGGCCTACGCGGTGGAGCACCACAAGCCCATCCTGCTCGTTGGCAACAAGATCGACCTAGCGGGCGCCGACTTCGACATCGAGAAGTGGAGTAAATACCTCGGTCAGCAACTCCCGGGTTTGATGTTCGCGCCGGTGACGTTTGTTTCTGCAACAGAGAACAAGAACGTAAAGGAAACGATCGAACTGCTCTTCGAGTTGCGCGACCAATCCCGGACCCGCATGCCGACGGCAAAGCTCAACGAAGCGCTGCAGACCGCCAAAGAGAAGCTTTCACCACGTAGCCGCAGCATCGTTCCCAAGCTCTTCTATGGAACGCAAATTGGCACCGAACCATTGTCGATCCTGATGTTCGTCAACGAGCCCAAGCTGTTCCACGGCCAGTGGGAGCGATACCTCTCCGGCGTGCTGCGCAAAACGTTTGATGTGCCGGAAGTGCCGATTCGAATGATCTTCCGCAAGCGCGAGAAGGTCACACTCACGCCAAAGTAGGTTCGTGCGGGGAGGCTGTCCTGCAGCCTTGATTCGCGCGAGAACTGAATCGCCGGAGCCGCGACTGAAGCTCTGGTCCGTGTCGCAACTGGGGCGCGATGCGCAGCGGTCTAGCCGCGATTCCGCACCGGTGACGTTCGCAATGAACCGGTCTATTCCCGCCGTCCGCGGGCCTCGCCTCTCCTGTGACTGTGGGGACCGACGCGCGACATTGATTGTGCGGAATCGCGCTGCGAAACCGCACCTTACGCCACACCTCTCCCTGGTTCTCATTCTTCGGCCTGCGCTTCGGTCGAATTTGCACAATGAACTCTCGCTTGATCTCCCATTCTGCCCTTCTTGCGACAATCATGATCGTCGCATCGACCGCGACTTCGCTTCTCGCGCAGGCTCCATTGCTTGACGTCACCAATGCCATTCCCGCGCCTTCCGGTGGTTCGGCGACGTGGACGTTAGACGCTGCCACCGGCCAGCCGTACCTCGTAGCAATCGACCTTGGGAGCGGACCCAGCTCTTTGCTCGGACAACGTTTCCTCTTGGACTTCAGTCCGTTCGTTGCGATGGTGGGTGACGGCATGATTCCGCCGTCTGGCCAGGCGACGGGTTCGTTCAGATTTCCACGTGCTCCACAGCTCGCCGGCTTGGCGCTTTATCTGCAGGCCATTACCGGTGACCCGAATTCACCCAACGGCTCCTTTAGCGTCAGCAACGGCGAGAGCGTTTGCCTGTATGACGCCCTGAACGCATTCGTCCAGTCGTTCGAAAATACATCGCGATTCCAGGGGTCGTTCGACAGCAATGCGGCCGGGGTGTTGCAGGGCGGTGCGGTGCAGACACGCACGTATTCGACGATCGACCCGCAAGGGGTGATCTTTCCCTTCCCCATTGCGGGTCCGCTCAACCCGCGTGGAGTCAAAGTGCAGCACGCCTTCCGCACACAGGACGTTGGAGCGACTGGCGAAGAAGAACTACTCACGGCCGTCCGTTGGCGTCCGTTCGAGAGCGCAGCGTTCACAGACTTCACACTGTCCGACTTCCGCATTCTGGCGGGAACCACATCGGTGACTCCTGACTACACCGTGGATCGATTCTCCGGGCTGCCGTCGCTACCCGAGTCTGGATTGAACGGGACGTTCGCGCAGAACCAACGCGTGGACTTCGCAGAGATCTATCGCGGACGTTACGTCGGCCGTGCGGCTGACATTCGTACCGATGGGTATGCCCCATACCCGGCACTCCAACAGTCGTTCGTTTATGACGGTGTGTCGACGTTGCTGCTGCAGTTCGAGACCAAGCCAGAAGTGGGTGGATTCCCGACCATTCCGGGTCAGCAAATTCGATTGATGGTGCAGTCTTCACCGCTGCCAGCAGGCCGCGTGTATGCCAGTGCACCGCGCAACGGCGTGCTCGATCCACAGCTCACGACCGACGGCGTGCGCGACAACTCGATGGCTGAATACCAACTCGAGTTTGTCCGCGTGAAGACGCAGGCACTGGGGCCATGGAACCTCTTCTCGCCTTCGGACTACTCAGACCCAATCCTGGCCACGGTCCAGCCTGCTGGAACGAGCATCCTGGTCGAGTATCAGGGCACCGACAACCCATCCGGTTCTTTCAGGACGCCGTGGTCGACCGACATCAACGACATCGACGGCAATCCGTTCCTGCGCTATCGCGTGACGTTCGTTGCCAACCCGGTCACGGGTGAAGTTCCCGCGATCGATACGATCGTGATTCCACACGACTGACCGAGGCCGTCCGGTGCGCTAGGGATCCAGCCCGAGCTGCTCCAGCTTGGGCCGGATCATCACGCGGCAGTAGCCGGCGGACTTGTTGTTGCGGTAGTAGTCCTGATGCTCCGCTTCGGCGGGCCAGAACGTGGACGCGTCGGAGATCTCGGTCACCACGGGATCTTTGCAGACCCGCTGGATTGTCGCCTTGGAACGCTCTGCGATCTCTCGCTGCGTCGGTGAATGGACGAAGATCGCGGAGCGATACTGCGTGCCGACGTCTGCGCCCTGGCGGTTGAGGGTTGTGGGGTCGTGCACCTTCCAGAAGCCCTCCAGCAGATTCTCGAAGCGGGTGACGTCAGGATCGAACGTGGCTTGGACGACCTCTGCGTGGCCAGAGTTACCACCGCAGATTTCGCGGTAGGTTGGGTTCTCGCTGGCTCCGCCCATGTAGCCGGAGACGACGTCGGATACGCCCCGCATCTGCTCAAGCGCGGCTTCGATGCACCAGAAGCAGCCGGCCCCGAACACGGCGATCTCCGTACGGGGCGTGCTGCGATCCGAAGCGGCACTCATGCGACCAGCCCGAGCAGCGTGATCCAGAGACCGCACAGGATGCAGTGGGAGCGGAGATGCATCGGAGTCGGTCGTTGAACCATGGTGGGGGGGATCCTACGTCGACTGGTGTGGGTTGGTGCGCGCAGTCCCGATCAGAATCTGGTCGACAGCGACAACTCCAGACGCGGCTCATCGACTGGATGTGTTGCGTCGGCGGACCAAAACCCACCGCTCTGCCCGAAGTCACCTTCATGCGCGAACGTCGAGTAGCGACCCGGCACTTGGGTCAAGGATCCGTTGTCGACGATCTCGCTGAGCGGGATGACGAACAGCTGCACCTGATTGTAGAGAATGCAGCGCGCTGCACTCGGGCGCGCCGTCACGCCGTTTTGGGCGTCGGTTACAGCGAGTCTCCAGTCGATCGCCGGCGAGTATTCGGCCGCGTACCACGAATCGGAGTTGTCGAAGTAGTCGCCGAGGAACGGTGATTGTGCTCGAAAGTTGTTGTTTGGATCGTTGTCGCGATCGAACACGACGGCGCGCTGATACAGGCGCATGGGGTCCGCCAGCGGCACGTCGGCCTGCGTGCACTGCCACGTGAACGCGTAGAGTCCCGGCAGCATCGTCGTGGGCGTCTCGGCGGCAATCGTGAAGCCGTGTTGTCCCGCACCGATCGGGAACGAGGGGTTGGGTCCGGTGAATGACGCGTCCAGTCGATCCTGGCTGAGCTCGCCGACGAGGAAACCAACTTGGAACACCTCCACTTCAGCGACCGGTACCTGCGTCGGAATGCTGCGGTTGGAATTGCTCACGGGAACACCAACCGGGGCGCTGATGACGGCCGTCGGGAAGTTCGGAATGCTGATACCGGCGATCTCTGCGATGAGAACTTCTGGTGGCGTTGGAGAACTTGGTGGGCACGTGTTCACGATCGTGATCGACTCAGTGGCCTCGGCGACGGTCTCACTACCGTCGGCCGCTGTTTCTGTGCGCACGACTCGGATCTCCATCGTGGCCATCTCGAAGTCGCAGGTGGTCGCGATAACCTCGTAGAGCACGACTCCGGTCTCGCCGGCGAATGGCGTGCCGAGCGGAAGCTGCGCGCCACCGTTTGGAAAGGTCAGCTGCAGCACTGAATCAGTGGACGTCACGGTGATCTGCACGCTGACCGTGGAGCCCGAACTGCCGAGGAGAACATCGATCGGACTCGCTGATACGACCGTGGGTGCGGACGTGCAGCAGATACGGTTGTTGAGGGCGCCGATAAAAATTGGATCCCGACTCGAGGTTCCACCGTGGCAGGCCATGGTCGACAAGCCGGCCAAGATCGCAAACGCGACCCAGCGAATGGGGGAGCATGGACGGGAGGCGTGGTTCATTTTGTTCAAGATTGCCCAGGGGCAACCAGTTGCGAGGATTGATCAGGTTTCCCGGACCCTACTACCGCAAGCCTCTGCCTGCCCGCAGTTTGCGGATATCCAACCCGTGCGATTCGACCTCTGAAACCGGACCGATCCGTCCATTGTGGTTTCGAACAGCCAAGAGATCGTCGTCCCCACGGTGGCTTTCGCTCTTCCTTCGGTGTGCGATGACGAAGCACTGAAGTCGATCCGTTCGTGCCGCAAGGAAGCCCGCGACTGGCGCTGGCAAGAGCGGAACCCATGGCGTTCGAATCCGTGGGGTCGCTCCGCGACCCGAGGTCTGACGCGTCGAAGTCTTGCCTCAAGCAGCCGTCTCCGCCTACACCGTCGTGCATGACGTCGAAGTCGCCGCCACCGCCCGCTCTACTGAGGGTTGAAACCCTCCTCCTGGCTGTGGCCGTGTCGGCCGTGCTGTACGCGGTTTCGCTGTCGGTGTTCTACAAGACCGACGGGCCCGATCTTCTATTGATGATCATGGAGCAGGAGCGGGTGCATCCGTGGCATCCGTTCTCACTCCGCTTGATTGAATGGTGGCATGGTTGGCTGGCTTCGTGCGGGGTGGTGACGACCTCCTTTGAGTCGGCCAAGCTGCTGTCGGCGGTCGCGATGGGGTTGTGCGTCGGGTGGTTTCACTTCGGGTTGTGCGTGCTGCGCACGGGTCGACTGGAAGCCCTGCTTGCGGCGTTGCTCCTGGCTGCGTCGCCGGGCGTCGTGTTGTTCGGCGCGACGGTAGAACTGCACGCACCGTTCATGGCGGTCGCCGCGTGCGCGTTCGCGATGACCGCGGTGCTTGTGCGTGCGTCCAAGAAGGGCCTCGGTCTCACTTCGTGGGTTGCCGCAGCGGCGATCGGCGTGCTGTGTCACGCGTCG
>CBESZZ010000032.1:0-13968 GCA_965534055.1 uncultured bacterium
GGCGGATGGCGGGGCAGGCGCCGTGCGCGCCCTGGCTCGCGCGGCGGGGAGTGCCGGAATGGTGGGCGGGCAAATGGCCGACATGTTGGCCGAAGGGGGCGGGCTCGGCGGAGTGCCTGGAGCCACTCCGATCGATCAGGTGGCGTGGATTCACGACCGCAAGACCGCTGCGTTGCTCACAGCCAGCCTGGAAGTGGGCGCGTGGGCCGGGGGAGGATCGCGGGTTCCCGACGTGCTGCAAGCCTTGCGCAGCTACGGACTAGCGGTGGGACGGGCGTTCCAGATTGTGGACGACTGCCTGGATCGCACGGGGACGGCCGAGGAACTGGGCAAGGCCCCGGGCCAGGATCAGGCGGCTGACAAATTGACGTATCCCGCAATTTTGGGGGTCCCGGCGAGCATTGTCGAGGCTGAGCGGTTGGCTGCAGAGGCCGCAGCCCTAGCTGTCGAGATCACCGGGGGTGACTCGGAGTCGCCAGAACTGGACGCCATGACGGGTGTTCTGCAAGATGTCGCGTTCTTTGCCGTGCACCGCACTCGCTGAGAGATCCGGAACTGCGTCTACACTCGTAGGCGTCGGCGGAGCCTTTGGCTGCCGCTGTCTATTCCAAACCCTTCAAGGTTCATGACCGACCCTTCCTCACCAACTCCCCTTCTCGACTGCATCGATTCGCCGGTGGACTTGAAGCAGTTGTCTCGCGAGCAGCTGCCTGCTCTCGCGGCCGAGATGCGCCACGCCATCCTCAAGACCGTCGCCAAAACCGGCGGTCACTTGGGTTCTGGAATGGGGGTCGTCGAGCTGACCATTGCGCTGCACTACCTCTTCGATCTGAAGGACGACCGTTTGGTCTGGGATGTTGGGCACCAGTGCTATCCGCACAAGCTGCTGACGGAACGGAAGGATCGCTTCCATACGCTGCGGCAGAAGGGTGGTCTGTCCGGGTTCAGCAACCGATTTGAGTCGCCTTACGACGCGTATCTGATGGGGCATGCTGGGACCGCCACGTCCGCAGCTCTCGGCATCAGCATGGGCGATCGCCGACTCGGCCGAGATCGCCACTCGATCTCCGTCGTTGGTGACGCGGCGTTGGGTTGTGGAGTCGCGTTCGAAGCGCTCAACCACGGCGGCATGCTTGAGAACGAGCGATTGCTCGTCGTGCTCAACGACAACCGCTGGTCGATTGCCAAGACGGTTGGCGCTCTATCGCACTACCTGAACAAGGTGCGCAGCGGCCGGCTTTACAACCAGGCTAAGGAGTCGATGCGGCACCTAATCCAAGCGATCCCAGTGGTGGGCAAAGGCTTGGACGAAGGGATCGAGCAAGCCGCAGACATGTTGCGCAACATGGTTGCACCTGGCCACGTCTTCGAGGCTCTGGGCTTCCAGTACTTCGGACCAATCGACGGCCACGACACCAACGCGCTGCTCGACATCTTTGAGAACGTGAAGGACCGCGAGGGCGTCGTCTTGGTGCACGTGCAGACGCAAAAGGGTCGGGGAGTGCCGGGCTCGGAGAACCGCTACGACCGTGCGCATGCCGCGAAACCCGCGCCGGTTCCGGACCCAGCATTGCCGGTGAAGGTGTCCGTGGAGCCAAAGGTTCTGCAGCCGCAGCCGCCGCGTAAACTTGCAGCGACGGTCGCCAAGAAGAAGGGCCGCGCGTGGACCGAGTGGTTTGGCGACGCCATCGACCAAGCTGCCGGCCGCGACGAGAAAGTCATGGCGCTCACGGCCGCGATGCCTGACGGCACCGGGCTGATGGAATTCATGGAGAAGTATCCCGATCGGTTCGTGGATTCAGGCATTGCGGAGCAGCACTGCGTTGCAATGGCCTCCGGCCTCGCGACCGCCGGAATGAAGCCGGTCTGTGCCATCTACTCGACGTTCTTGCAGCGCGGGTTCGACCAGGTCTTCCAAGAGGTTGTCCTGCAGCAAGTGCCCGTGGTGTTTGCCATGGACCGTGCAGGTCTCGTGGGTGAAGACGGCGCGACGCACAACGGCATCTATGACATCGCGTACCTGCGTTGCTTCCCGCACATGACGCTCATGGCGCCGAAAGACGGGCCAGAGCTGGGTGCCATGCTCGACTTCGCGCTGACGCTGCCTGGGCCCAGTGGCTTGCGGTATGCGCGCGGCACGGCTCCCGAGGTCGATGCGCTGCCTGGCTACAGCGGCCGGCCTGCACCGATCGAGCTCGGCAAGATGGAGATCATCCGTCCAGGTAGAGACGGTGCGATCTTGGCCTACGGCAACATGGTGCAAACCGCCCTCGAGGCAGCCGAACTGCTCTCGCAACAAGGCGTGCAGATCGAAGTCGTCAATGCGCGCTTCGTGAAGCCGCTCGATGATCAGGGTGTCCTCGCACTGTGCGATCGGCACGACAAAGTCATCACCCTGGAAGACCATGTGGTGATGGGTGGCTTTGGCTCGGCGGTCTTGGAGTGTGTTGCCGCGCACGGTCCCGTGCGCGCGCAAGTGCAAATCCTCGGTGTGCCTGACGCGCAGTTGGAACACGCGAGCCGCAGCCAGCTGATCGAGATGATCGGTCTCGACGCCAAGAGCGTTGCTTCGCGGTTCTTGGCCAATACGTCGGCTGAGATTGGCGTTTGACGCCACGCGGGAATTGACGTGACCCGAACTCTCCGACTTTCACCGAAGCAATCGTCATGACGTCTGTTCTGCTTCTCGGCGACGACCGCAAAGGCGGAGCTGCGAACATCGTGCACGAGTTCGCGGACTGGTTGCGGGGTATCACGGATCGCGTGGAAGTCGTGGTCGACCGAGAGTCTTCGCTCGAAGACATCGACGTAGACTTCGTCATGGTGTTCGGCGGGGATGGTTCTTTGCTTGGCGCGGCGCGACGCATGGGCCGCAACCAGTTGCCCACCGTCGGAGTGAACCTCGGACGGCTCGGGTTCCTGACTTCGTTCGAGCGTGATCAGGCGCGCGAGGCGGCTGAGGTCATCCTCCGCGGTGAGTTGGAAGAGCAGCCTCGCTTGCTCCTCGATGTGCACGTGGAAGACGCGGACGGCAAGAGCAGCGACCCCGTGCTGTGCATGAACGATGCGGTCGTCGTCCGGTCTGCCTCAGGCGGGATGGCGACGGTGACCGCGCGGCAAGCAGGCTTGGAGCTCGCGACCTACAGCGGCGACGGTTTGATCGCGGCCACGCCCGCCGGATCGACGGCGTATTCCATGGCGGCGGGTGGCCCGGTGCTGACCCCGGATCTCGAAGCGCTTGTGCTTACCCCGCTGGCTTCGCACACGCTCTCCGTCCGACCCTTGGTGGTCCCCACCCGAGGTGGGATCCAAATCGAGGTGATCGAAACCGGTGGCCCGTCGACCTGTCACCTCGTCGTGGACGGTCAGGTCCAGCTTGAAGTGCCCGCGGGCGGGCAGGCGATTCTCTGTCCAGCTGATATCAGTTTTCGGCATCTGAGTTTCGGCAACGAGGGATTCTTCAAAGTGCTGCGGCACAAGTTCGGTTGGGCCGACGTGCCGCGCGAACGCCACGGTCGAGGTTGATCCGCAGCTCTTGGGCTCGACGGGCCCTTCGTGAAGGCGCTACCTTCTGCGTCATGCAATCCTCGTGCTCCCGGAAGTTGACGCAGCTTGTCCCTGCCGCGCTGCTCGTTTCGACCTATCTGGCCTGCGGCACTGCGGACCGTTCCACGCAGCAAGCGCTTCCCGAAGGGTTGGAAGCGGCGAAGGAATGGCGCGTGGAAATCGCGCACGCGCCGCAGTCGACCGACAATGGCGAGATCGTCAAGATTGGCGGATGTACCGTGGGCGATGTCCTCGCCGAACACGATGGCCACGAGATCGTCGCGGGAGCGGCTGATGGAAAAGTTCACGTGCTGCGACGGCACACAGATGGGACCTACACCGGTGAAGTCGCTGCCGAAGTGCCCGGTGAGATGATCCAGGTCGCGGTCGGCGATGTCCTGCCGGCGATTCCCGGCGATGAGATCGTTGCGGTGGGGGCCGCGGCAGGACCGGAAGGCGAAGGTGTTCCTGGCGCAGCTTGGTTGATCTGGCGCGAAAGCGGCGAGTTCAAGCATCGGTTGCTGCTTCGCGACGATGACCTGCTTCACGGCGTTGCGATGGCCGACATGGATCCGGAGCGACCCGGCGACGAGGTTGTGGTCGCGGGCTACACCATGAACGTCTACATGCTGCGACCGGCTCTGGACGGCACCAAGGACCCTGGTCCCCTGTTGTTGGGCATGTTGGCCGGTCCGGCCAAAGGCATGAGCCGTGGCGTGTCGTTCCCAGACACGGATTTGAACCGCGAGTCTGTGGCCATCGTGTCTGCGGACGGATCGTTCAGCGTTGCGGGGCCGATCTCCAACGACGAAGCACGGTTCATCGACCCAGAAGACGAGAGCGAGAACGGCTACCGCGTGCGTTGGATCAAGCAGTATGCCGACGCGTTGGCGCGGGTCGGTGCAGAAGGATCGTGGGTTGCCTACAGCGGCAACGGTGGCACGTTGCGCGTGCTGGATCTTGTCGAGCTGGAGAACACCGAGACCGTCACCAGGGTCGAGGACCGCTTGCGCGGCGCGGTGTTCTGCGAGTTCGACGGCACGCGAGGATTTGAGCTCGCGACAGCAGGGTATGACGGTGCGGTACGGGTCTTCAACCAGGTTGAAGATGACACCGGTGGCACCGTGTGGGCTGGCGAAGTCGTCGCGCGTGAGGACGCCCGGTTCCACCACCTAGCTGGCGGCAAGTTGCCGGGGGTTGGGTCGTGCCTTGTTGCGTGCGGCTATTCGGGTCGCGTCTTGGTCATCTCGCAACCCTGAGTGTTCGGTTCGCGCCGTGCCCATGCACCGCAACGGCTGCGGTGTTGGTCTGCCCTGCGTTACTGAATCGCAACGGCTGCGCCGTTGCTTAGGGCAATCCCACCGCCGTTGACCAGGAGTGCCTGTAGGTGCAACGCAACTCCGGGAAACGCCGGAGCGGTGATCGCAGTGCTGGATGAGCCGCTGCCGCCAACGGAGTTGAGGCCGATGGTGACGGCGCCGTTGAGGTTCGGCCACGCTTTGCCCAGACCAAACTGGCCGAGGTCCACGATCGGAACCCCTGGAGTGAGATTGAGCAGTCCGAGGGCGAAGCTGTTGGGAGCGGCAGTGAGCGTGGCGCTGAAGTTGCTTCCGCCGTTCACCGTGGTGCTCGACAGCGTCAGGGTGGGCCCTACGGCGCCGTTCATTGCCAGACTGCCCCAAATGTCGGCGCCGGCCACAACCGTGCGCGTGAGGTCCAGAGCTGCAAAGTTTGGCGCGGTGCCTGCGTAGTCGTAGCTGCCGCTCGGTAGGTTGAACTCGAAATAGCCAGAGGCGTCGCTGGTCGTGAAACGTCCATCCGCAAGCGCGACGGTTGCGCCTGCGATGCGAGCCGTCGAGCCCAAGGCCGCGTCGAAGACCAGCCCGCGGATGCGCCCCGTGGGGTTGCCGCCGCCGCTTGGATCCCAGCGCGAGAAGCCGTGGTGCTCCTGAATGGCATACAGCAGCCGCAGCGCGAGGGTTTGGCGCTGCGTTGGGTTGCCCATCACCGCTGCGTTGTTGGCATTGGTGATGAAGCCGCCTTCGACCAAGGCTGCCGGCATGGCCGTGTTGCGCAACACGGAGAAGTTCGCTTCCTTCACGCCACGGTCTGTAAGACCCCACGCTGCAAGTGCTTCAACCTGCAGGCGGTTGCGGAAGGCGCCGCCGGTGTTGCCGCTCTGGCCGGTGAAGCAGAACGTTTCGGTGCCGTTGGCGCTCGCCGCGCTGAATGAGTTCATGTGCACGGACATGAAGGTGGTTGCGCTAAACGCATTCGCAGCGCTCGCACGCTGCGTCAAGCTGACGAACGTGTCCGATGTGCGAGTCATCAACAAGTCCCACTCACCGCCCATGCTCGGGGTTTGGGTGTCGAGCTGCATCAGGCTTTGTAGCCGCAGGCAAACGTCGAGGTTGATGTCGGTTTCGCGCAGGCCGTTGCCCAGTGCGCCGGGATCGCTGCCTCCGTGTCCCGCGTCCAACGCGAACTTCACTGCGACGCGCCGCGAGCCTTGAGGGACGGGCGGTAGGTAGGCCGGCACCGTCGCGTCAGCGCGGACGATGTGAGGCGTGGTTTGTCCTGCAGGCAGGGTCCATAGGGTGCGCGATGTTTCCTCGTGCCCTTGCTCCTGCGTGCGGATGAAGAACAACGCGCCTTGGGCGCCGAACCTGGCTTCACCGGCAGTGCCGAGCTGGAGATCCTGGGCAGCGCCTGGGGCGCGGACAATGAGGCCGAGATCCGAGTGGTAGATCGCTTGAGTGCCGGCATGGCTTGCAGCCAGGACCTCGCTCGCGATGGTGGACTGCGCTGGGAGCCAAGCCGACACTGCAGCGGCTGCACCGGCTAGGAAGAAGAGGGGACGCATGGGGGGCGAAGCGTTCATGACAGCGCAGGATAGCAGGTCCGGATGGACCTCGCTGTCGATCGGGCGAGATGCCGGACCTGGTGAAAACTTGGCCGATCTGGGGCCCGTGGTTGCCCTGATGGCATGGCCAAGACCACCGTGCAGAAGCGAGCATCCGTGCCGATCTCTTCCCGGAGGCTGCTCCTCCCAGGTGCTAGCCTGCCTGCGTTCCTGCGCAAGTTGACGAAGCACAACGACCGCGCGTGGTTCAAGGAGCACGGGGATGAATACTCCCGCGTCGTTGCGCAGCCGTTGGCCGCGCTTGTCTCCGCCCTCGAGATGCGCATGGGGCGTTCGCGACCCACGTTTCAATTCGGACGCGGGGCCATCACTCGGCCGTGGCGCGATCCGCGGTTTGGCAGCGGTGCGCCGCTTCATGAGACGGCGTATCTGCGATTCCGCGAAGCGTGCCCTCGGGTCGAGCGAGTGCACTTGGGAGTGCGGTTCACGACAACGGGGGTGTTGTTAGAAGCCGGGTATCGGCCGCGAAGTCCCGCGGGATTGTTGGCTGTGCGGGAAGCGATCGCGCGCCGGCCGAAGGTTGCGATGCGCATTCTTCGCGACGACGTGGGCATCGTGCACGAGGTTGCGGGTGCGCCGTTCCTGTGGACGCAGGGGGAGGATCCAGAGTTGACGCGGGCGCCGCGCGGATTGATCTGTCCACCTTCGGTGGATGACCTCGTGCGATGCAAGGCCTGGACGCGCCGCGCTTCCTGTTGGTCACGAGGGATGGATTGGCAATCGCTACCGGACCGCGTGGCCGATGCGTTCGATGCCGTCATGCCGTTCGTGCGCTACCTGTCGAAGGCGTTGGATTCCCTGGACGAAGACTAGGCCCCGACGTCAGGGACCGGTTCATCGGAAACCTGTCCTTGGATGTCGCGCGCCAGGCCGAGCAAGACTTCGCTCAACGTTGGGTGATACCAGGGCATCTCAAGCATGTGTGCCGCCGTACCGCGGTAGTGCATGATCGGCGAGATGGCGTGAATGAGGTCGTCGGCACGCGGTCCGAGGATCTGGCAACCGATGATCTCACCGCCGTCACGACGTGCCACCAGCTGAATCACACCGAACGCGACATCCATCGTGATGGCGCGACCGGTCCCGCTGAAGTTTGCCTTCGACGTGACGGTGTCCACACCGGCGTGTTTGGCCTCTTCAGGAGTCATGCCCAAATTTGCAATGGGTGGGTCGGTGAACGTCACCTCCATGTGCATGCGTGGATTGACTTGATGCGTGCCCGGGACTTGCGCGGCGCAGAGTCCGGCGACGCGCCCTTCTTCGTTGGCGATGTGCAGGATCTGTCGGGTTCCCGTGACGTCCCCGGCGACGAACACCCGCGGGTTGGTCGTGCACATGTCGAGCCCAAAGACGATGTGGCCGCTGCCGGGTTGGACGTTGATCCCGGCCCGTTCGAGCCCGAGGCCGCGCACTGCCGGATGGCGCCCGGTCGCCACGACGAGGCGTGTCGCCTCGATGGCTTCGGTGCCCTTTTCATCGCTGATGTCGATCGCGATGCCGCCCGCCGTCTTGCGCACACGCTGCATCACCACTTTCTGTCGCAGGGTGAGGTTCGGTTCTGCTGCGAGGGCCGCAGTCATCTCGTCATGGAACTCTGAGCCGAGATCACAGAGTACGGGGCGGCGGGAAAGGACGGTGGTTTGGCAGCCCACGCGCGCCAAGAATTGGCTGCTCTCCAACCCGATTGCGCCAACCCCGATGACCACTGCCGAATCGGGGACGGTCTCCATTTCCAGAAGGTCGTCGCTGGTCCACACCGGAACATCGTCGATCCCTTCGATGGGCGGAATCGCTGGTGTGGAGCCCGTGGCGATGACGGCGCCCTTGTCGAAGCGATAGGTCACGCCGCCCGCTTCGACGGTGTTGCGGCCTACGAACGACGCGCGAGCATCCACGACTTCGTAGCCACCCTGATCGATCGCGTTCAGCTTGGCTTTCTTGAACCGCGCAACCTTGGCGGACTTGTTGGCCATCACCTGCGGGAAGTCGATGGTCAGGTCTGCGTGACCGATCCCGGGCGTGCGGTGGTGCGCGGCTTCATGAACCAAATGCGCCGCATGCAAGAGCGTCTTGGTAGGCATGCATCCGCGCAGGATGCACAGTCCGCCAAGTTCACCGTCGTTGAACATCACGACGCTGGCACCGCTTTGGGTTGCGGCCTTCGCCGCCGCTGTTCCGCCGGTGCCGCCGCCCAAGACCACCACGTCGACGCGGCGAACCTCTGAATTCTCAGTCATGCCGCGGAGCGTAGCGTTCGCACGGTTCGTTTCAGAACACCAGGCCGAAGAACGCGATCAGCCACAGGGCTACCGCCGCCAGAGCCTTGACCAGAGTCGCGGTCAATCGGCCAACCGCTGCGCCTTTGGCTGATTGGGTCGCTTGGGACCAATTCCGTCCCGCGGAGCGGTCGCCGCACAGCGCACCGACACCTGATCCCGCCGCGGCACCGATGACCGTGCCCACGATCGGGATCGGGATGAGCAGCGAGCCGGCGATCGCGCCCACGATGCCCCCGACCAACGCCAGCATCGCCCCGCGTCGCGTGCCCCCGGCCTTCTTGGCACCGGCCGCGCTCAGAACGAGTTCGAGAACCTCAGCGAGTACCGCCACGACGAGGAGCACGATCAAGACCGGCCATCCGACGATTCGTAGCTCCGGATCCACATCCCATCCCCACCAGGCCACGAGAGCTGTTCCAAAGACGATGATCCAGTTGCCGGGCAGCTGCAGCACAGTGAGAAGCACGCCGCCCGCGTTCGCGACGAGGGCGGCAAGGCAAATCAGGAAGGCGGTGACGGACGCGAACACGGTGGAAATACTACGCGACGGTCGGGGTGACGCCTGTCCCGGTTTGCCCATGTAGAGTGGGGCTCATGTACGCATGTCACGCAGTCCTGAGTCGTCCGCTTGTTCTCAGCGCTTTTTGCATCCTCGCGACGCCTTGCCCCCATGAAGCGGTGGCGCAGGTCGCGTCCAAAGTCGAAGCGAACAAGCAGGCGGCGCTGCCGTTTCTCGGGGTCTTCGCCGGAACTGTGGACCTGCGTTCCCAAACGGAGGTGCCCGTACAGTTGCGGCTGGCAGCCGCGCCGGATTTGGATGCTGGCGGAGTGGCAGGTGAACTGCGTCTGCGCGAGAGCAGCGCTTGGATCGAAGGTCGCGTGGACCCTAAGAGTGGGGTCTTCGAGTTCGACGTGATCCATCCTTGGGGCATTGGGAAGGGCTCGCTGCGCAATACGTCCAGCGGACCGGAGGACGCTCGCGGGCTCGTTGGATCGTTGCGCCTGCGCGGATTGGAGATCGAGCTGGAGTTGTCGGGGACTCCCGTGGTTCCTGACCAAGTGCCGCGCATGCATGAAGCGCCGACCACAGATCATCAGCGGACGACGTCGCGTGCTGGATTGCCGGCCCAAGTTGGTGAGAAGCTCGATCGCGTGCTGCGCACTGCGATGGCTAAGCAACACGTCGTTGGCATGACCGTTGCGATTGCTCGGGACGGCCGGTTGTTCGATGTGCGGGGTTTCGGCCTGCAGGACGCGGCTTCGAGCACTCCCGCAACCGGATCGTCACGTTATCGATGGGCTTCGGTGAGCAAGCCGTTGACGGCGGTTGCGGCCATGCATCTCGTGCGTCGCGGGCAGTTGGACTTGGATCGCGACATCGCGGAGCTCGTGCCCGAGTTTTCCGGCAAGGGTGCCGCGATCACATCGCGTCAGTTGTTAGGTCACCTGGGTGGCATTTGTCACTACCGGGCAGCGCAGCGCCCGGTGCGCGCATTCCGCGAAGGGGAGTCTTTCCGGGATCCGATCGCGGCACTTGAGATGTTCAGCGCGGGGCCGTTGGTTGCACCTCCCGGTAGCAAATACCACTACAGCACGCACGGCTACGTCCTGCTCGGAGCCGTCATACAGCGTGCGGGCAAGCAGCCGTTCGCGGAGATCGTGCAGGAGTCGATCGCGAACCCGTTTGGTCTCACCACTCTGACTCCAGATCTGAACGACGATCACGTGCCCCATCAAGTGGTCGGTTACCAGCGTTTACAGAGTGGCGCCGGTCGACCCGCACGCATGGTGTCGCAACCTTGGGAAACCGTGGAGTGGAAGTTGCCCGCTGGCGGTTTTGTCTCCACGGCAGGAGACATGGCGATGTTTGGCGTCGGACTGTTGGACGGCTCCATCGTGCAGCCCGACGAGCTCAAGGAGATGACCACGCGTGGCCAAACCACTGCCGGCGAAGCCACGAACTACGGACTGGGATTGGCGATGATGGCGGTGGATGGCGAGTCGTTGATCGGGCACAGCGGATCGCAGAACCAAACGGCGACGATGCTCCTGCTCGATCCAAAGCGCTCGCTCTCGGTTGCGGTTGCGATCAATACCTACCGCGCCAACGCCAGAGGCTTCGCGCTTGATGTTTGGCGCCACGTGCGCGATGTCGATGCTGCAACTGAATCGAACTACACATTGGTGAAGCTAATGACTGGTTCGGCAACCGGCTTGTCCGTCGAGGACCAACGCGTGGCATTTGCGGGCCACTTCGGCAACATGAAACGGCGTGCGCAAGAAGGCTACTTGCTGCTTGCTGGACCCTACGGTGAACCCAAAAGCGATCCGGGTTTGCGCGGGCTGCTCTTGTTCGACACGACCGACGAAGCGCTTGTGCAAGAGATGATCGCAACCGATCCGACGGTTGAACTCGGAGTGTTTGTGCCGGAACTAGTTCGCCTGCGCGGACCATCGACGCTGCGTCGGATCAATGCGCTGGATGGTGCAATGCGCGCCGAATTACCACCCGACGCTGGGCCAGGTGCTACGGGCGGTGCTTATGTGATCGGAGAGTGTGCTGCGACCGAAGGGCTGCGCGAATCCATGGAGCCCTTGTTTGAAGCCGGCCACGTGGCCTGGTTCGCGACGGTTGGCGCGGATCAAGAAAGTGCGTTTTTCATGCTGAGCGTCGACACTGTGGAGCGCGCGCAAGAACTGCTCGAACCAATCACTGCGACGCAAGGCGTCAAGTTGAGTAGTTGGTTCGGGACCAAGGCCGTGGCGCAGCTGACAGGCTTGAAGTAGCCGCTGTGCTGCAACGCCTCGGCGCTGCGATTCAACCTAGCCCAGTTCGAACTGACGCTTCGCGTCGACGACATCGCGGTTGACTGCGACGATCGCTTCTTCCAAGCGGTAGGCCACCGTGTCGTCGCGACCGATCTCCTTGCGGAGGTTGCGCATCATCTGGATCGCCATCCGCATGGTGCGAACGACGTCGCCACCGTCCGATCCGGCGATCGCGGCCATCTCGTCCAGTGAACCGCCACGGCTCCAGGACTGCACGGCAGGTGCAATGGCGAAGTCCGCTGGCTTCACGCGACTCTCGACGCCGCACTCCACTTCCTTGACCACGAACCGTCGGATGGCTTGCTCGACGTCGTAGATGAGGTCGTCGTCCATGCCGTGGCCGCGGCCGCCTTGGTCACGGCGACGTTCTTCGTGCACAAGCGCGCAGAACGTCGCGACCAGCTCGTGGATGTCCATGTCCTCAAGCACGCCCGCGAACAGCAGTTCGGTGACCTGAATCTCGTAGCCGTTGATCGCGCACGCCAAGCGCCCGCGGGAAAGCAGCCCCTTATCGTCGAGGTAGCCGGCTTCGCGCAGCACGCGCATGCGCGCCGACAGCTCTGCTTTCGCCGCCGTCTGTTTGCGATCGCGCGCCTTCTTGCCTCCGGTCGACGCTTGGAAAGCCGCGAACGAGCGATCGTAGGCCTGGACGAGTCGGGGCCCCATGTGCTCGTAGAGGTTGAGGATCGTCGAGTAGCCCATATTGAACCGCGAGTTCACGGGCTCTGCTTGACCGCCGAAGTACTTCGGCAAGGGCGCGTTCTCGAGGTCTTCGTTCTCCAGGATCGACACGACCAGTCCCGCATCGTCGATGCCTTGGCGACCCGCGCGCCCGGCCATCTGCATGTAGTCGCGCGCCTTCATGTAGTCCATCGACACGCCGTCGTACTTGCGCAGCAGGTCGAACACGACGGTGCGCGCGGGCATGTTGATGCCGAGCGCAAACGTCTCGGTGGTGAACAGCAGCTTCAGCAATCCGGAAGTGAAGAGTCGTTCGACGACCTCCTTGTGGATCGGCAGCATTCCCGCGTGGTGGTAGCCGATCCCGCAGCGCGCGCGCAGGTGGATTTCCTGCAGGCCGACGTCTTCGTTCGGATCCAGTTCGAATCGATCGCAGATGTCGTCGAACGCGTCGTCGAGTTGGCCCTGTTCCTTGCGGTCTAGCAGTCGTCGGTGGGTGTTGAGGCGCGCCTTGATCTCGCACTCCTTGCGCGAGAAGCAGAAGAACAGGATCGGAATCGCCCCTTCTTCTTGGAGGCCATCGAGCACCTTGAGGTAGGGGCGAGGCCCTTTGAAGTGCTGGCGTCCGCGGCCTCCGCGGCCGGCATTGCGTCCGCCGTGCCGTCCGCTGGGCTTCCCGCCGCCGTGCTTGCTGGTCGCCGCACGCCGCATGCGCTCGACGGCGCGTCGCCGCTGCGCGATGTTGAAGAACCCGGATTCGGGATGGTAGAGCCGGTGTTCTAGGGGCACCGGCCGCTGCTTGTGTTCGATCACCGCCAAGTCGTGCTCGCGCACTTCCCGTAGCCAGTTGCCGAACTGTTCGAGGTTCTGGATCGTCGCGGAGAGGCAGATGAACTTCACGTGGGGGGGAGCGAAGATCAGGCTCTCTTCCCACACCGTTCCGCGCGAGGGGTCATCGAGGAAGTGGACCTCGTCGAAGATCACAAAGTCGAGGTCATCGAATCGGCCTGGATCCTCGAACACCGCGTTGCGGAAGATCTCGGTGGTCATGATGACCAGCGGCGCATGGGCCTCCAACGTGAGGTCGCCGGTCATGAGGCCGACGTCTAGCCCGTCTGCGACGAAGTCGCGGTACTTCTGGCTGCTCAGCGCCTTGATCGGGCTGGTGTAGATCGCGCGGCCTCCCGCAGCGATTGCTTTTTCGATGGCGTACTCTGCCACCAGCGTCTTTCCCGAGCCCGTTGGGGCCGCGAGCAACACGTTTTTTCCGGCGACGACGGCATGTGCCGCTTCGACCTGGAATGAGTTGAGAGTGTAGCCCTTGAATTGCATGAAGCGCGTGCGCCCGAGGAGCTTAGGTGAGTGCGCGGTTTGAAACCATGAGTGAACCGTTCGTGGACTTCTTGTGGAATGAACGTTGGGGTCGTGTGGGAAGCGGAGAAGTCGTAGATCGGCTCATTGCGCCGCTTGCGGCGGATCGGTATCCCTTTTCATCCCCCGGGGAATCGAGTGGTGCAACGTTGCACAACGCGGTTCCTCACACGTGGAGAACCGGCAACTGCCGGTGAGCGCACGGTGAATCGGGAGTCGTTCGCGACCTCCGGAGCTCTTGGCACTCGGCTCCAGCATTTTCTCAAGCACGATCTCAACGATCGGCGATTCCAGGGAGGAACACGCCATGGAGAAGTCCGAAGTCAACGTCGGTAAGTT
>CBESZZ010000033.1:0-13917 GCA_965534055.1 uncultured bacterium
GCTGCTGGTGCAGCGGCGGGAGGTGCAGCCGCGGCGGGTGCCGCAGGCGCGGCGCCGCCTGCACCGGCAGCCGTGTCGATCGTGGCGATCACGGACTCGACCGGAACGACGTCGCCTTCCCCGGCCTTCAGCTCGAGGATCTTGCCATCGTACGGCACCGTGATCATCACGGTGGCCTTGTCGGTCATCACCTCGACAAACTCGTCTTCTTCTTTGACGGCTTGGCCAGGTTCGACCTTCCAGGTCACGATTTCGCCTTCGGCGATGCCCTCACCGATGTCGGGAAGCTTGAACTCTTTGACGCTCATGGTGGTTCTCTAAGGGTCTCGTTGGATCAGTCCCAATCGAACGTGCGCTCGATGCCCTTCACCACGCGCCGAACGTCGGGCATGTAGAGGTTCTCGAGGGTGTAAGGGAACGGGGTGTCGAAGCCGGCCACGCGGATCACCGGGCCTTCGAGGTATTCGATGGCGCGCTCGGCGATCAGCGCGGCGATTTCCGCGCCGTAGCCGCAGGTCTTGGGTGCTTCGTAGACGATGCACGCGCGGCCCGTCTTCTTCACGGAGTCGAGCACGATGTCTTCGTCCAGCGGCACGAGCGTGCGCGGGTCGACGATCTCAATGCTCTTGCCTTGCTTCTCCATCTCGACGGCGGCCTTCTCGCAGATCGGGACCATGGCCCCGTATGCGATCACCGTGCAGTCGGTGCCTTCGCGGGCGATGCGGCCCTTGCCCAGCGGCACGATGTGCTCGCCTTCGGGGACTTCGCCCTTCGATGCGCGGTAGAGCCGCTTGGGCTCCAGGAACATCACAGGGTCTTCGTCGCGAATGGCCGCCATGAGCAGGCCCTTCGTGTCCGCTGGCGTCGACGGGATCACGACCTTCAGGCCGGGCGTGTGGCAGAAGTAGGCTTCGCTCGACTGGCTGTGGTAGTGCCCACCGCGGATGCCGCCGCCGTAGGGCGCGCGGATGACCAGTGGGCAGGTGTACTCACCGCCCGAGCGGTAGCGCATCTTTGCGGCCTCCGACACGATCTGGTCGAAGCCCGGGTAGATGAAGTCGAGGAACTGAATCTCGGCGATGGGCCGCATGCCGTAGACGGCCATGCCGACCGCGGCGCCGAGGATGCCGCACTCGGAGAGCGGCGTGTCAAAGCAGCGCGCTTCGCCGAACGTTTCCTGCAGGCCTGCGGTGGTGCCGAAGACGCCGCCTTTCAAGCCGACGTCTTCGCCGAACACGATCACGCGGTCGTCGTTGGCCATCTCGACGTGCATGGCGTCGTTGGCGGCTTCGAGGAGTGTTTTGATAGCCATGGTGCCCGATTGTTTGTTCGCAGTGGTTAGAGCGGAAACTCGCCCTGCTCAGAATCCATTTCGCCGCCGAGCGCCATCAGCTCGTCGCGCTGTTGCTTGAGCTGCGGCGTCATGTTCATGAAGACGTCTTCGAACATGCTCTCAGGCTTCGGCGGCGGGTTGGCCTCCGCGAGCTTGATCGCAGCGTTGATCTGCTTCTTGCCCTCTTCCTGGAGTTCTTTCTCCCAGGCTTCGGTCCAGAGCTTCTTCTTCTGCAGATACTTCTGGAATCGCAGAATTGGATCGCGGCGGCCCCACGCTTCCCACTCCTTTTCGTCGCGGTAGCGCGATGCGTCGTCGGAAGAACTGTGTGAGCCCATGCGGTAGGTCACGGTCTCGACGAGCGTCGGGCCTTTGCCCTGACGCGCGCGCTCGACGGCTTCTTTGCACACGCGGTAGACGGCGAGGATGTCGTTGCCGTCCACGCGCACGCCGGGCATGCCGTAGGCCTGCGCCTTCTGGGCGATGGTCTCGCTGCCGGTCTGCTTCTCCAGCGGCACCGAGATCGCCCAGTGGTTGTTCTCGCAGATGAACACGACAGGGGAGTCGTAGACGCCGGCGAAGTTGAGGCCGCTGTGGAAGTCGTTGGAGCTCGTGCCGCCGTCGCCGAAGTAGGCCATGAAGACCGTGTCGTCATCCTTGCGCGCGCGGGCGGCCATGGCTGCACCGGTTGCGTGGGTGATCTGCGTGCCGATGGGCGAGCTGATCGAGACGAAGTTGATGGAGCGGAACGAGTAGTGCACCGGCATCTGCCGGCCCTTGCTCGTGTCGCCGGAGTTGCCGATCCACTCACTGACGATCGACTCGAAGTCGACGCCGCGCAGGATCAGGATGCCCGGCTGGCGGTAGGCGGGGAACAGCCAGTCGCTGTCCTCGAGTGCCGCGGCGCTGCCGATGTGGCTGGCTTCTTGGCCGGTGGACTGCAGGTAGAACCCGATGCGACCCTGACGCTGCAGCGCGAGGCCGCGGTCGTCCATGATCCGTGTCCACACCATGGTGCGGTAGAGCTGGCGCAGGCGGTCGTCGGACAGCCCCGGATCCTTGTCCTTGGCTGCGCGGCCGTCGGGTTCGATGACCGTGAGAACTTTGGTGGTCATGACGTTTGCTCCTGAATCGGTTGGCCTTGGCCTTCGCTGATGTCGCTGTCGCTGCGCTGTTTGCGCAGCATGCCTTCGATGTAGTACTCCGCGGCCTTGTACGACGAGCGCACCAGTGGTCCCGATGCGACGTAAAGGAAGCCTTTGCGTCGGGCTTTCGCTGCCAGCGCGTCGAAGCGCGCAGGCGACACGTGCTCGCGTACGGGCAGGTGCTTCAGCGTTGGGCGGAGGTATTGGCCGAACGTGACGACGTCGACGCCGTGGTCGCGTAGGTCGTCCATGGTTTGGTCGAGCTCGCGGTCGGTTTCGCCCAAGCCCAGCATGATCGAGGACTTCGTGACGATGTTCGGCTGCAGCTTCTTGGCGGCGCGCAGCACCTGCATGGTCTGCATGTAGCCGCACTTCGCGTCGCGCACTCTGGGGGTGAGGCGCAGCACGGTTTCGACGTTGTGTGCAAACACGTCTGGGCCGCCCTGTTCCGGGCCGCCGGCGAGCACGCGTTCCACCAGGTCTTCGCGGCCGCGGAAATCCCCGGTGAGCGCTTCGACCAAGATGTCCGAGTCGCGGTCTTTGATGGCGCGCACGGTGGCCGCAACGTGGTCGGCGCCGCCGTCGTCCAGGTCGTCGCGGTCGACCATGGTCAGCACGACGTAGCGCAAGTTCATGGCGACTGCAGACTCGGCGACTTTCGCGGGCTCTTCCCGGTCGACCGGTGTGCCTTGCGAGTTGGTCTTGATCGCACAGAAGCGGCACCCGCGGGTGCATACGTCGCCCAGCACCATGAACGTGGCAGTGCCGCCGCTCCAGCACTCGCCCATGTTCGGACAGCGGGCTTCTTCGCAGACCGTGTGTAGGCCGCGCTCACGCAGCAGGCCTTTGAGTCGCGAGACCTCTTCGCCGCCGGGCATCGGCACCTTCAACCAGTCCGGTTTCCTGCCAGGCGTGATGCGCTGGCCGGGCTGCAGTCCGGTGGTGGGTCCGGCGGATTTTGGTGGGAGGGTCGAAGACACGGGCCGCGAAGAGTAGGGATAGAGGGTGATGCATTCCAGCGAGACGCAATGAGATACCCACCAGTATCTTTCGCGGATGGCCTCTTGAGATACTGGAAGGAATCTCACACGCTGGCGCCCCATGGCTCGACCGAAGAACCCCGCGCTCCGCGCACAATTGCTGGATGCCGCAGAGCGCGTGCTGGGAGAGCACGGTTTTGGCGGTGCAACGATCGAAGCCATCGGCGAAGAGGCCGGGGTCACGAAGGGCGGCGTCTACTTCCACTTCCGTTCCAAGGAAGAGCTGTTCTTTGCTGTCCTCGACCGCTTCCGAGTCCGTGTGCGCAATGCCACCCGGCGGCCTGTGATCGGCCCATTGGCGCCTGCCGCTGACGCCGCAGTCGGTTCTGAGTCCGCAGCTGTAGGCGGCGGCAGTCTGCACCGATTTCTCACCGCCTATTTCCGCGTGCACCTGGAAGCCCCGCACGGCGTGTTCTTGCCGCGGGTACTCGCCACGGAGCTTCGCGGTCGGTTCACCACCGCGCTGCGCCAGGACCTGCGCGACGAACAGGCGTGGCTGCGCGGCCAGATCCGAGAGCTGCTGATCTTGGGTGAATACGAAGGGGGGCTCTTCGCCACCGACCCCGCGTGGAGCGCGTTCCTGCTAGCCGGCAGCGTGCTCGGTGTGCTTGAGCAGTGGCAAACGGCTCCGGCGGAAGTCACGGGCTACTGCGACTGCGAAGAACTCGCCACGGCACTTGTCGCCGCGTGGACGACTGGGGCCGCTCCACGTGAGCGACCAGCTGGAGTGGACGTGCCGGTGGTTTGAACTGGTCGGTGGCGAAGCCGCTTGTCCATCGCACCTCGACGCGGTTTCTCCAGTCGATGCGCGCGTGACTCGTCCCTGCCTGATTGAGCGGTTCTTCAGCGGCTACCGCGCTGCGCTGCGGCGAGTGCTGGGCAGTGTTGGTTCCGGTCCAGAAGAGCAAGCGCCGCGATTGCGTCGACTCGCCCTTCGCCCACCGCATTTCGTGGCCGCCGCGAGTGCGCTAGCCTCACGCAGCCATGCATCCTGCCATCGCGAATCGCTTTGCCAATCGAGTTGCCGTCGTCACCGGCGGCGGTTGGAACATCGGGCGTGCGGTGGCCCGTCGGCTTGCTGCTGAAGGAGCGCGGGTCGTGGTGCATGGCCGCAACGAAGCCCGGCTCGCGGAGAGCGTGGAGCTGATCCGTGCGCAGGGTGGCGAAGCCATGGCAGTCGCCGGCGACGTCACTGTGGCCGCTGACATGGAGCGCCTGGTAGCGGACACAGAGGCCGCGTTTGGTCCGGTGGACTGCGTGGCTGCGATCGCCGGAGGTGGTGGCGGCTACGAAGCCGTGGACGCGATCGATCCAGCTGGGTGGGCTTCGGTCATCCAGCTCAATCTTGTTGGCACGTTCCACACGGTGCGCGCGGTGTTGCCCTCCATGCGTGAACGCGGACGCGGGACCATCGTGACCGCATGTGGCGGCGGGGCGTGGTTTCCCATGGTTGGCCACACGATGACCGCATACGCCACCGCGAAGGCCGGGCTTTGCCGCTTCACCGATCAGCTCGCCGTCGAACTGCTCGACACCGACGTTCGCGTGAACTGCATGCAGCCGGGCAAGGTGCTGCATCCAGACCGCCTGCGCGAAATCGAAGCGGAGGAAGAGCGCATCGGCACACCGCATCCTGACCGTGAGGGCAATCATCCGCCCGAAGATGGTGCCGAGCTGACGGCGTTTTTGTTGTCAGCGGAGAGCGCGCCGCTCAGCGGGCGCATCGCGTCGGTCGACGAAGACTGGTGGCGCGATCCGGCACGTGTTGCTGCGGTGGCGGCTGATCCCCACCTAGCGTGCCTGCGACGTGTGCATCCGTGAGCAGCGCGTGACCCTAGGCGCTCGGCTCAGTCATGCAGTCGTCCGAGCTGTCGCGTGGGTGTTCGCGGGCTACGTCGTGGCCACGACCTGCGCGGCTGTGGCGTTGGATTCGAGTCCGGTTTGGTACTGGGACCAGTGGTTCTTCGCCCAAGACGTGTTTGCCGAGTCGGTCGGTGAGTCGCCCTGGTCGAGGTTGTGGCACCAACACAACGAGCATCGGATCGTTTCGACGCGCCTGCTGCTGCATTTAGACTCAGCCTGGGCTGGCGGCACCGGGGACTTTGCGCGTTGGGTGCATGTTGGGCTGCAGGTGCTCTTGTCGTTCGCGATGTGTTGGTTGATCGTCCCGCGTGCGCTGCGGTCCTTGTGGCTGCCCTGTGGGTTGGCGACCACCTTCTCCGCAACGCAACTGATCAACTACCTGTGGGCGTTTCAGAGTCAGTTCGCAGTGGTTGCGCTGGCCTCAAGCTGCGCGTTCTTGTTGTTCGAACGCGCGATCGCGCGAGGTCGGAATCGGTGGTCGCGCTGGGCTGTGGCAATGTTGCTGGGCGGTTGGGGTGCCGTTTCCATGGGGCACGGCATGATCGTGTTCCCGGTGCTCGTCCTGCTGGCCTTGCTTCGAGGCCGGGTCGCCATCGCGCTCGCCACGACGTGCTGCATGGGCGTCGTGGTCGCCGCCTACTTTGGATTGGGCTACGAGTTTGCCGGGCTGGCCTTGGGCGATACGCCTGCAGAGCCGTTTTGGCTGGGTGCGGAAGGTGCGCTCCTCGTGCTCGCAAGCCCGATTCGCAGCGTGGGGCGATCCATGGCGATCGTCGTCACGCTGTTGGCCTGTTTGGGTTTTGCGGTCGTGGTTTTGCGGTGGCTGCGCACGGGTAGGCTGCGAGGAGTGAACGCTGAGAGTGCGGCCTGTCGCGGAGTCTTTGCAGTCACGGTGTTCGTGGTCGTCTCCGCTGCGGCAACAGGATTCGTTCGTCGCACGGAGAACTTCGCGTTGACGGACCGCTACTCCGGTCTCGCGCTGTGGTTTTGGTTCGCGTTGGCCGTTGCATGCGGCATGGAGCTGAAGCGTTGGTTTGGCGCGCGTCCGTCGACTCGACCCTGGCTCGCCGCGGTGCCCGCGTTGCTTTTGTTGCTTTGCTTGGTGAGCGTTCAGTCGTCCTCACGCGAAGAACTCGCCTGGTGGGTGCGCGCGCAACACGCCACGGAAGCATCGCTGGTTGCTCGCGTTGAAGATCCGGAGCTTTGGAGCGAACAGCTGCGGCTCAACGGCGGCTTCGTTCCCCCGGTGGCTGCGCTGGACTTCTTGCGCATGCGCAGGCTGTCGGTGTTTGCCGACGGCCGCCACTTCGTGGTTGGTTCATCGCTCACGGAGCAAGCGACGGTCAGACCCGGGGAATCTGCCTCCATCCGCGGATCGCTTGTCGAGCAGGTTTCTGTCGGAGCCGGGGACCGCGCGGGCTTGCGACTCCGCGGCACGCTCGAATGCGACACACGGAGGCCGCCCGCGTGGATCTACATCACGGACCGGGATCTCGTCATTCGCGGGTTGGCGCGCGTGGTCGATCCCTCTTGGGGTGAAACGTCACCGGTTGCGTTCGTGGGGCACGTCTTGCGTGAGCCAGAAGCCACCTGGCCGCTGGAGGAGCTCGTGTTTTGGTCGATTTCCGCAGATCGAATTTGGGCGGCGCGGGTGTCGGTTCAATGATGAGCGTCGACCGCTCTGCAGCTGCTCGCGCTGGCGGTCCGAAAATGGATCTCTCTCTCCCGCAATTGACGGTGTTGGTGCCGGTGTTCAACGAGCGCGAAACGCTGCCTACAGTCGTGGGCAAGCTGCGCGACGCACTGGGCGCTGAGGTCGAGATCGTCCTCATCGACGATGGCTCCACCGACGGCAGCCACGAGGTTGTCGCGCGCTTCGCCGCCACGCCGAACACCGTTTGCTGCAGCCACCCGCGGAACCTTGGCAAGGGCAGTGCGCTGCGAACCGGCCTTTCGCAAGCGCGCGGCCGGTTCATTGCGATTCAAGACGCGGATCTCGAATACGACCCGGCAGACCTGGCGAAGCTCGTCGAAGCGCTCGACGATCCTCAGGTCGATGCCATCTATGGGTCGCGCTTCTCCGCGCGCGCTCACCCCTTCCGTGAGCCGTGGGACGTCGTGCACTTCACCGGCAATCGATTGCTCACCTGGTGGAGCAACCTGTTCACCGGGCTGGCTCTGACGGATATGGAGACGTGCTACAAGGTGATTCGGCGCGAATTGCTGGTCGTCGCGTTGCTGCGCGCACGTCGGTTCTCGATCGAGCCGGAGTTTACGGCGATCGTTGCTTCACGGGCGCGGTCCATCCTGGAGTTGCCCGTCGGCTACGCAGGGCGATCCCGCGGCGAGGGCAAGAAGATCACCTGGCGCGATGGCGTGTCTGCTCTTATCGCAGTGCCGCTGGCGTGGTGGCGGTGTCGCGGCGATTCAAAGTTGTCGCAATAGCAATCGCTAGGTAGAGCGTTCCGCGGTTGCGGCGCGGAGCGTTCGGGTTCACCGTCTCGTGGTGCGTCTGTTTCTGACCGTGACTCATGTCGACGTCTTGCCCGTTGCATTCCTGGGTGGCGCCAGCGGCTGCCTGGAAGTCTCGTTCGCATGGGATGGACAGCTTCGGCGGTCTTCTGTATTTCTAGGGGATGGAAATACAAATTCGTTTATGGGGAGAGTCTTGCAGTTCTCTCATTCCTCTCTGCTTTCTGCTGTTGGTTTCGCTTCTGTCGGTCGATGCCGCGAATTCACAAACCGCCGTCGCGAAGCCGAGTTTTCCGGCGAATGATCTCCCATTAGGGGGTGGTAACAGCGGTAGTTTCGAGGGAATCGACGACACTGCAATTCAATCAAACCCGCCTTTTGCGCCTTGGAATTTCGACTCCGGAGCCAATGACGCGGGGATTAGCGGTGATGAGTCACCGATTGCATTCGAAAACCCGCCGGCTCCAGATGGAGTCAATATAGCGTACTTGCTGGGTGGGTCGGCGATTCAGATGCAGGAGACTTGGAGTGCAGGTGCCTACCGAATCTCGCTCTTTGCAGCGCAGCGGATCACAGGTGGTGTAGAGCAAGAGCAAGGGTTCGAAATTTTGGTCAACGGAGAGCTCCTCTGCTCGGAGCATGATTCGTTGACGGGTAACTTTGTTCTTCACACAACTCGCCCCGTTGTTTTGGCGACGATGGGGACCGTGACATTAGAGATTCGTGCGACGACCAGTAACGCATCGGACTATGTCTTTATCGATCACGTGCGTTTGGAGTCTTTGCGAGAATGGTCGGATCCGAACACGTGGACGTTGACAGGAGCTGCGGGCCCTCTTCCAGGCCTTGCCGATGCCGTGACGATTCCCGGCACGAGTACCGTGGCGCTCTCGTCTGCAGCAGAATGCAAGACTTTGAGCGTTCAAGGGCAGTTGATGGTGTCCAACAGCGTGGCTTCCTTGAAGGCGAGGCAGATCGATGTTCATGGTCCTGGCGCGCACTTAGAAGTCGGGCGCTACGCGGTACCGATGTTAGACACATCTTCTTTCAATGTGATTTTGTATGGACCGTACGCCACGACCGTCCCAGATCCCATGATAAGCAATCAGAAGTTCCTTCGCGCCAGAGACTCTGGGTTGATCGACTTGCACGGCGCGCGCAAGACGTCTTGGACAGCGCTAAAGCAACCTGCAGCGCTTGGGTCGGACCAGATTGTTGTGTCGGACACGACGGGTTGGAAGATCGGGGACAAGGTTGTTATTCCTGGTGCGCAAGGTCAGGCGAATCCGGGGATTGGCACGAACAACTACGTGGACTACTCAGAGCGTTTCAGTATTCTCAACATCGGCCCCCACCCAAACGGCGGCTACGCCGTTGATTTGGGGGAAGAAGACAATGATACGGTCGCCGCGTCGCTTGCCACTGCTAGAATTGCCAGCAGTCAGGTTCTTGGTGGGTATGACTTGAATCAACACACGGAAGTCGGAGTGCTCTCACGGAACGTCTGCGTCAAGAGCGAGGATACGGCTGCTGGAGTCTACAGTTCGCAGCTACAGGGAACGGGCTACGGGGGCCACGTCATGATGATTGGCAATGGAACTCCTGCAGACAACGGAAACGGAAGGTTTTCCAATGTGGAGCTGTTCGAGCTCGGTCAAACGAAGATCACGGGGCGTTATCCTTTGCACTGGCACATGTGCACCGGACCGTTGACCGTCGCGAACTATGCGGAAGACTGCAGTATTTATGACTCATTCAGTCGAGCGGTAACCGTACATGGCACGGATGGCGTGCGCATTGAAGGTTGCGTCAGCCATAAGGTTTTGGGGCATGCGATGTTCTTGGAGGATGGGTCGGAGCAGGGTAACGAATTTATTCGAAACCTGGTCATTTCCACGATGCGGCCAAACAGCGATCTAAGCCTTGGTCTCGACGACGCTCTGATCGTTAGCGATAATCAATTCATCGAGGCATTCCAAAGCAAGTCCCCATCCTCGTTTTGGATCACGAACCCGAACAATCGGTTCGAAGACAACGTTGTTGCGGATACTATCGGGAGTGGCTACTGGTTTGCCCTGGGCGAAAACGTGATCGGTCTTTCGAACGACCCTATGCACCCGCAACTGATGCACCATTCAGGGGACATGCCTCGAAGGTTGGATCTCGGGTCTTTCCTGCGAAACGTCGCCCATGGCTGCCGCATCGGTCTCGACATTCACGATGGGCTTAGACCGGATGGCGGCGCAATTCCCAACCTCTCTTGGGAGCCGGCCTCTTACAGCGCCCGCATCGAGCACTTCAAAGCGTACTCGTGCCAGCTCGGTATTTACACTGGCCACGCTGCGGACGAGCATCGATTGACTTTCGTCATGCCCATTCTTGCAGATAATGTAACGGCCTTGGCCTTAGCCTCTTCGGACTATGTCGAAGGAGGTTTGGTTATTGCGGATTCTGGGAATAACCTCTATGCGTATCAGCCTCCTTCGGCCGTGGCCAAGTTGTTTGAAGCTTTTGATATGTATGACGGAGCAGCTCAAATGCAGGCCGTGCATTTTAACGGGTTTACGGGGGTGTATGCGTCTAGCCGGCTCTTGTCTGGAGTGAAGGGTGCGGCATTGAAGCGCACGAATCACAAATTGATGGGATGCAGCTTTTATCCTCTCGTATCCTCAGGGGTGCCAAGGGTTCAGCATCCGGATTGTAGTGGCGCACCGAATGGAGGGACTGGGACAGATTCTAATCCGGTCGAAAACAAGCAGGATCCTCGGTTCTGGGGAGGAAGTCTACTGGACTGTAATGGCGCACTGGTGACAGCAGGTGCAAGTTTGGTAAGTAATCACGAGTGGTTCAATGTTTCGGGGCGGGCACCATACGGAGATCCGTTGTGGCATACGTACTCAAGTGCGTTCAAGGTTGCGCATTTGATGTTTAGCGAGACGAATTTGACTGTGTCGGGGGTTTTGATGACACCCGTTAATTTTACTCGTTCCGGAGGAATGATTAATCATGAACCTGCTGCACCCTTGAGTTTTTTGCATAATTATGATGTTCACTACCAACACCGTCAGATACCTGTATTTGTCAACGCGCCTAATGCTGCTGACCCGTTCCACTACAGGATCAAATACACGAGTCCAGGACAGCCTCCTGTTGGCGGCAATGTCCCCCTAGGCAAGTTGCCCGAGCTGAGCCTTCGAGTAGACCGTAGAGATGCGGGTGAGTCCGTGCTCCTCGAGCTGGATCTAAACCGCATGCCTCCCATATTGCTGCCACCGATGCTTCCCGATGAGTTCATCATGATCCGAGATCGGCAGGGGACCGCATCCACGAATATTCTCTACGCAGCACCGATTCCTTCCGACACGATGGTGAAAGCTACAACCCCGGGTGCGGCAACCGATCAATCGGTCTACCACCTCGATCGGCCCAACATGATTCTCTACATCCGAGTACTGAATCTCCCGCCGGGATTCATCGAGATCGACTACTGATCGAGCACGGGATTCCGCGTGAGGTTTGAACGACCTCCGCTGCAACGTCCTGCCCTCCTGAGTTCACCGGCCCTGCAGTTGGCAGGTGAGCAACTGCGCGGTCCTCTTCAGCTCACTCAGGCACGTGCGTCGTCTGCACCGTGACCTCGATCGTGTCCTTGTAGAACTTCAGCTTGTCGTCGCCGACGACCAGCTGCACGGATCGCACGTGGTTTCGAGCTGGCATGGCTTGCATGCCCTGCGCGAAGAGCATCTCCCATGAGTCATGGTCGCGCGGCAACGGGTCGATTAGCACGCCCGTTTGGATCATGCCTGGGTTCACTCGGAACACGGCCGCTTCGCCATCCATGAACTCGACGCGCATGCGGGCGACTGGGGCTCTCCAGAGGAACTTGCGGAGTTTGCCAAGCAGGCTTGGCTCGAGCTTGAGCTTGAGGGCTTTCGCATCGTTGCCTAGGGACGCGATGTCGATCGGGTCGCCGATGGGAAACGATGCGCTGAAGAGCTCCTGCGTCTCGACCGAGCGTGGTTCCTGGCGTCTTTCGAGCAGGAGGTAGGCGCCGTCACGCAACACGAAGTCGTACCGGTTCAGGATCTCTAGCAGCGCTGTGCCGTCATCCAACGTGGGTAGGTGCCCATCGATGTTCATGCAGTCGTGGATGACGAACTTGGACGCGTTCGTGCCCGCGAAGAATTCAGCGTTCCACTCCGCGAGTGCCGGGGTCAATGCTTGGTAGCCCTGGAACACCGGTCGGGAGTGGAAGTTCAGGCCGTTGAGAACCGCGATTCCCGCGGACAACGTCACCACGTCCACCGTCTCGTCGCCCACGGCGGCAACAATCTTGGGAATCCGCAGGTCTTCAGCGACCACCTTGGCGGAGAGGTCTGCCTGTGCGGCTCCCCAGGCGTTGAGGTTCTGCAGGATCAGCGTGTTCACGCGGATCTGCTCTTCGGCTTGGCCGGGCCACTTGTGAATCTCGGGGACGTGGTCCACCGATTGGGCGCCAATCAAGGATGCCGCGAAGAGCAGTCCAACCGTGGCGTTCAGTGCCGGACGGAACTTCTCGACCATTGGTGCAGAGCTCGATCGGAGCGCTTGCCAGAGGATGAACGAGAGCGTGGCCGTGAAGTTGAACGTGGCGACGGCGTGGCCGTCTTGACGAACAAAGCCCTGCTTCCACGCGAGGAACAAACCGCAGGCTGCGAGTCCGAGAAACGCGATCTGAACCAGCCGGAGCGGGCGTGAAGTGGCCAGTGCGGCCAGCACTACCGAGATCGCGCCAACCACGAACACGCCCAGCACCAAGACCGAGGTTGGGCCAGGCAGCGACATCCCCTCGGCGTAGCCGGAGACCAACTGCATCGTGGACCAGACGAACGGCTGGAGTTCCGCGAAGCCGTAGCCGAGCCCGAACCAGGTGCCGAAGAATGCTGCGAGCCCGATGGCTGCTTGGATCACGGCTTCAAGCAATCTGCGTGTTCTTGCGGTGTGGTACAGCAAGACCGCCACGCAAAGGCACCCCATGAGCAGCAGCGAGAGCTTGAGGAAACTCGCCGCGACAATCACCAGGATGGCCAGCGCAACGCCGTACCGCGGCGCTGGAGTGCGACGCGTCAACAGCCACGTCATCCCGAGGAACATCATGATCACCCGCGAGTCGAAGTGCTCCGGGATCAGCAAGAGGGTCACGGCGAAGCCGATCCTCACCATCCATCCGGCCAGCTCTCGCATGACCAAAGTCATGGTGGTCGCGAACGCGAGGCCCCAGCAGATTTCCCAGGCAACCCGGGAAGCGAAGAGCTCCGGCCAGATGACCCGGGACTGCATGTAGCCCAGCGGGCCGTAGTTGAAGGCGTAGTCGCGCCCCAGCAGGTCGCCGTTCTCGAGGAAGTAGGCGTAGGCGAGTTGCCAGGACGGATCGACGTTGGCGTCGCCGGCGCCCCAAATCAACTGCATCGTCCGCAGCGCGCAGAGCGCGCCGAACAGCACGAACACGACCCACGCGGCGGTGGTGCGCATCGCGGAGCTCCGATGGTTCTCGGGGGGGAGAGTGGTGGCTTGATCCGACGACATGGGCGTTCTTTAGGGCCAGGAGCTCGAGGTTGCCCGCGCAGTTTGCGGCGGTTGGTGTTGACGTCAGGCGCTGACGTCAGGCTTTGATCAGCAACCCAGCGATCGGTTCGAACGGCGCCATGGTGTTGCGCGTGTCGATCACGACGTCGGCGTGCCTTGCGATCTGTCCCCAGTCGATGCTCGAGTGGTGAGTAACCACGACCACCGCGTCTGCGGCGCGTAGCGCTTCGTCCGTCAGGTCGACGCTGTTCATCGAGAAGTCGCCGTACTTCCGCATGCCAGAGAACACCGGCACGTGTGGATCGTGGAAGGTCACTTCCGCGCCGCGCTCTGAGAGCATCTTGATGATCTCCGCGGCGGGCGTTTCGCGCACGTCGTCGACGTCTGGCTTGTAGGCCAGGCCGACAACGAGGGTCTTGGAGCCGCGCAGCGGCTTGCTGCGGGAGTTGAGGCCTTCTGCCACTCGGTCCACAACGTAGCCGGGCATTGAGCTGTTGAT